>CAMLGR010000167.1 GCA_946479615.1 uncultured Bacteroidota bacterium
GGTTTGAACGATCGCCTGAAGATCGATTACCATCTTTATTATTCCACGATCAAAAGAAAGATCGGTGATTACAATGTACTCAGCCAGGCGGCGGTGCATAATCCTACCGAGCCTATCTATGATCCAACGGATATAGCACATGGTGGTTATTATACCGTGACTTCTTCTTCGGGTTATGATAATCCTGTAGCGATGGTAGGACAGGAAGTGAACAGGCGTGATGACCAGTATATCACCGGTGATATCAACGCTTCTTACAAAGTGATCAGGGATCTGAAAGCCGTATTGCATATGTCGTATAACAGCCTGCATACATTCGGCGGTACCTATAAAACAAAATACTTCCCTGAAGTAGGTACCAATGGTTATGCGACTTCTGCATCGAACTATAATAATAACTATCTCTTCGAGCCCGGATTTGAATACCGGAAGAAATTCAATGAACATAGTTTACAGGTGATCGGTGGTTATTCGTATTATCAGAACGAAAACAATTCATTGACAGCGAATAACTATAATTTCGATCTGGATAATTTCTCTTATTATAATATCGGATCCGGGTATGCACTGACAAGTGGTTTGGCAGGTATGTCAACCAACAAGTCGCAGAACAAGCTGATCGCGTTCTATGCAAGAGCTATTTATAATTTCAATGAGAAATATTTATTGTCGGCTTCATTGAGACATGAAGGATCGTCAAGATTCGGAGAGAACCACAAATGGGGTGATTTCCCGGCGGTGAGTTTGGGATGGAGATTGAATGAAGAAGATTTTATCAGGAAATACGACTGGATCACCAACCTGAAACTGCGTATTGGTTACGGGGTAACGGGTAACCAGGATATCGGTAACTATTTATCTCTTTCGCGTATCGCTGTCAGCAGCCGCCAGTTTTATTATAATGGAAGCTGGATCAATGCCTATCGCCCGGCTAGCAATCCCAATCCTGATCTGAAATGGGAAAAGAAGGCCGAGTATAATGCAGGTCTTGATTTTGGATTCTTTAACAACAGGATCTCGGGTAGTCTTGATTTTTACAATCGCCGTATTACCGACCTGTTATGGAATTACACGGTGCCTGTTCCGCCGAATGTATACAATACCACTTACGCGAATGTGGGAACCTTGCAGAACCAGGGTATCGAGTTAGCGCTGAACGGAGATATCATTCGTGGAAAAGACCTGACATTGTCTACTTCGATCACCTATACAAGAAACAGGAACAAGCTGATCTCCTTCTCCGATCCGGAAAGAGGATATAAACTGCAATACCTGAAAGTAAATCCTGCGGCGACTACCTGGACGCAATTAGTACTCGAAGGGCAACCGCTTGGAAACTTTGTAGCTCCTGTATTCCTTGGTGTGGATGCAAATGGGAAAGCGATTTATGAGGATGTGGATAAAAGCGGAAGTATCAACGTGGAATCAGAAAATGATCGCCGTAAAGTAGGTAACGCATATCCGAAGTTTGAACTGGGATGGTCTGTGAACCTGCAATATAAAAATTTGGATGTATCCTTCTTTGTACGCGGTGTATTCGGACAAAGCCTGCTCAACTACGAGCGCATTTTCTACGAAAACTGGCAGCCATTCCTGAGCGGACGTAATATCCTGAGATCGACATTGAAGGAGAACCCGACTTATACCGGTATTCCTACTTACGATTCACGTTTTGTAGAGAAAGCATCTTATGCAAAACTGAACAATGTTTCGATCGGGTATACGATCCATGTGCTTCGCGATAATGTGATCCGTGTGTTTGCAACAGGTCAGAACCTGTTTACGATCACCAACTATAGCGGACCTGATCCCGAAGCGCCGATCAATGATTTCAACCTGAACGTTGCAACCGCAGGTACCGAGAACCTGAGTTACTATCCGTTCACACGCACATTCACGATTGGATTTAATTATAAATTTTAAATCAAGCTGATATGAAAAATATAAAGTATTTGCTGTTGGCCCTGACCGGCATATTATCTATCGGGAGCTGTACCAAATTAAATGAGCGCCTGTATTCAAGCCTGGATGCATCCAACTTTTACAAGACAGAGCGCGAATGTATCCTGGCCATGGGAAATGCCTATGGACAGATGCAATACCAGGGAACGAGTTTGTGGGGAATGATGGGTACGGAAACACTGGTAACCGATGAGGCCTGCTGCCCTGTGCGTACACAGGGAACCTTCCTGGATAATAACGGGCTGTGGGTGCAGTTGAACAAATTCGCTTTTGTATCGACGATGGACCCGGTCAACTCTTCCTGGCAGTTTTGTTATAATACGATCGCTGCCTGCAACCAGGTGATCTACCAGATCGGTGTTTCGCCGGCCGAGTTCGATAAGAAACCAAACATGATCGCCGAACTGAAAGCATTGCGTGATTTCTGTTACTATAAAGCCATGGATCTCTACGGAAATATTCCCATGACGCTTGACTTCACCGATGTATCATTACCGGTGCAGCACACGCGCTCGGAAGTATTTACTACGATCGAAGCTGAATTGAAAAGCATATTGCCTTTACTCGCACCAGCGCCTACTACGGAATACTATGGCCGTTGTACAAGACCGATGGCTTTTGCGGTGCTCGCAAAAATGTATCTCAATGCAGAAAAATGGACAGGTACGGCACGTTGGGATGATGCAGCAGCCATGTGCGAGAGTGTTATCACTACAGGAAAATATAGTCTCGAGCCTGATTATTTTACCAATTTCCTCGTGAACAATACCGGTTCAAAAGAAAATATCTGGGTATTGCCTTATGACCGTAAAGTGGGTTGGGGTTTGCAGATGCATGAATACACACTGCATCCTGCGATGGCCGGCAATTATAATATCTCTGCCGCTATCTGGAATGGTATGGTCGTAAAACCTGATTTTTATGCCCTGTATGCCAATGATGATAAACGTATCAACTCATGGCTGGTAGGTCAGCAGTATGACCGTTCCAATCAACCGTTAAAAACAACAGCCGGAACACCCGTATCATTTACAAGTACGATCAGTTCATTCACTGCAGCAGGAGAAATGGAAGGCGCCAGGTGTAAGAAATGGCAATATCCTTCTGACCTGCAGGCGAACCAGACAATGGATAACGACTGGGTGTTTATCCGCTATGCCGATATACTGATGATGAAAGCAGAAGCATTGATGCGCAAGAATGGTGGGGTGGCAACACAGCCGGCTGTTGACCTGATGAACCAGGTAAGACAACGTGCTTTTGGTGATGCCCTGCATGGGTATACGACAGCTACATTAACTATGGATGAATTATTAAATGAAAGAGGTCGTGAACTGGCCTGGGAAGGTCATCGCCGCCAGGACCTGATCCGTTTTGGTAAATGGGAGAATGCATGGTTTGGTAAACCGGCAGCACCGGTAGAAACGGAATTATACCCGATACCAAGTACGATCTTATCAAGTAATTCCAACCTGCACCAGAATCCAGGATATCATTAAGTATATATACAATGAAGTTTGGTCAAGCATTAGCAATCGTTGCGTTTCAGCTCTTCCCATTCCTGGGAAGGGCTGCAGACGCTGTTTATACGGAAGCCGGTAGCACGACTTATTATATCGATGCTGAAAAGGGAAATGATCGCAACAACGGGCAATCGCCATCCGCTGCCTGGCAGACATTGAAAAAAGTAGAGGCAACGAAACTGCAACCCGGCGATATCGTCCGGTTTCATAAAGGTTCTTTATTTACCGGTCCTTTGTATATCCGGTATTCAGGAACAGCCAATGCTCCGATCGTATTATCTGATTATGGAGATTCACTGGCATCTGCACCGGTATTTACCAATCCTGTTTTTGCGGAAGGCAACTATGGTAATTGTATCAGGTTGCAGGGAAGTTATATCACCGTTGAAAAGATACATTGCCAGTATACACCTACCTATCGCTATGGTTCGTATACGCTGATGCGACCTAAATGGGATACGACCGTATGGGAGATGGGTGCGATCTTTATCGATAAGCAGGCCTCTTATTGTATTGTGCAGGATAACGAGATCGAAGATTGTTCGGTAGGGATCAAAAGCTATGGAGAGCATACGCTGATCACTCGTAATTATATTCATGATTGCAACCGGGTATTGAAAGAGTGGGGCTGGGGCCCTATCGGTATCTGGTTTGGCGGTGATTACCAGGAAGCCTCTTATAACCGTGTCTTTAATTACCGGGCAGAGAATCCAAGAATAGGCTGGCATGGAGATCCGGCGGGTGGTGCCGACGGTGGCGCTTTCGAGATCGATGATGCACGGTATAATAAATCGCATATTTCCATACATCATAATTATACACGGGATTGCCAGGGATTTTTGGAAGTCACCTGGACGGATATCGCACAAATGCCGTTGTATACCGGTTTTTCAATCCATCATAACATCAGTGATGATTACCAGCAGTTCCTGGCTTTATGGGATGCAAAGGATTGCGATATTTATAATAATACGATCATCCGCCGGAAAAAAAATTCCAATGATTGGGGCGTATTTAATATCGCGCAGGACAATTCCATGAATCATGTTCATCACAACATTATTATCACCGAGCAGGATATTCAGATATTCAATGTGGGATTGCGGGTGCAACGTCATCCGAAAACAGTGATCGATCATAACCTGTATTATGCAGCAGGTGGTAAACTGGTTATGGGTGCAGAAGGACCCGGTGAAGGAGCCGTGTTTGTCGATCCTTCTTTAGCTAATTATCATTTTGGCCGTTCACCCAACGATTTTATGCCATCACCCGGGAGCCCTGCCCTCGATGGAGGCATAGGCAGTAACGAGAACCTGGCATTGACAAGTGTGCAGAAATGATCAATGGCTGGCAGACTATTAACAAAAGCTGACATGAAAAAACTATTCATCTCCATTCTATTCATAAACCTGTTTGCCGCTATACATGCGCAAACAAAAGGAAATGGTATGAATGTGATCCTTTTTCTTGCTGATGATCTTGGTTACCACGATCTCGGTTATACCGGTAGTTCTTTTTATGAAACACCGCGTATCGATAGTTTTTCCAAACAGGCCGAACAGTTTACCAATGCCTATGCGGCCTGTCATGTTTGTTCTCCATCGAGAGCCAGCATTCTTACCGGTAAATATCCCGCGCGTTTGCATCTTACCGATTGGTTGCCCGGAAGACCTGATAATAATAACCAGCAATTGAAGAGCGCTGTCATCAACCAGCAGTTGCCTTTCAGCGAGGTTACACTGGCAGAGATGCTGAAAAGCTATGGCTACCGCACGGCGATATTTGGTAAATGGCATTTGGGAGAAGATAGTGCAGGTCCGCGCAGCCAGGGATTCGAGACAAGAGTACCTGACTGGGATAAGGGCTGGCCCAATGGAACTTATTTTTCTCCCTACAATATGAAAGGACTGGAAGGAGGAAAGGATGGAGAATATCTTACCGATCGTTTGACAGATGAAGCGTTAAAATATATCGATGCCAATAAGGATCATCCTTTCTTTATTTATCTTTCGCACTTTGCCGTGCATGATCCTATACAGGGAAGACCTGATCTGGTAGAAAAATACAAACGAAAACTGGCGGCCGGTTCTTCAACGGGTGCCACGGCTTACGTACTGGAACCTAATCCTGATACCAGTTTTCAATTTACACAGGAGCAACTGGCTTCGATGCTGAATGATAAGGGATATGCGGGGTTCAAATATTTGCCGAACCGGATCGTAAAGATCAAACAGGTACAGGATAATCCCGAATTCGCAGCCATGGTAGAAAGCATGGATGAAAGCTTTGGTCGTGTAGTGGATGAATTGAAAAAGCTGCAATTGGATCAAAAAACAATTATTATTTTCTTTTCAGATAATGGAGGTATGTCGGCTGCTAATTTTTATAAAGCCGACCGCGTGATCGATCCTGCCAAACTCAACCAGGCATATTCAACGTCCAATCTTCCTTATCGTGGTGGCAAAGGATGGTTGTATGAAGGTGGCATCCGCGAGCCGTTATTGATCAGCTGGCCGGGTACCACGCATGCGCAGATGCAAACCAATATTCCTGTTACCAGTACCGATTTATATCCCACTATTCTCGATATGCTGCAACTGCCGCTGCATCCCGAACAACATAAAGACGGAGTTAGCCTTGCCCCCTTAATGAATGGAAAAGGAAAACTGGCTGACCGCGCGATCTACTGGCATTATCCGCATTACAGCAATCATGGATTGCAAAGCCCGGGTGCCGCGATCCGCTATCATCAATATAAGCTCATAGAATATTTCGAACATCATACGGTTCAGTTGTTCGACCTGGAAAAAGATCCCGGCGAGCAGCATGATCTTTCGAAGCAAATGCCGGGACAGGTAAAGAGCCTGCTGGCGATGTTGCATCAATGGCAGAAAAATGTTGGTGCGCAAATGATGGAAACTAACCCTGATTACCATAAAAATTAAAGCATCTAAACGTAAAATCAATTACATGAAAAAGATACTACTGGCTGTGTTGCTGCTGCAACTGATCTCTTCTTCGTTTAGCGATGTACCTCATCCGCGTAAGGAGCCACAGTTGTTAAAAATGTCAACGGATAAATTGAAAGACAAGATACGGGGTGGATGGGCCGGCCAGACAATCGGGGTGACCTACGGCGGTCCGGTTGAGTTCCGCTTCAATGGTACGTTCATACAGGATTACCAGCCTATCGTTTGGTATGATGGATACCTGAAAAAAACAATGACGGAGAACCCAGGTTTGTATGATGATATTTATATGGACCTGACATTTGTCGATGTGCTGGAACGCTTAGGTCTCGATGCGCCGGTTGATTCTTTTGCAATGGCATTTGCACACGCAGATTATAAACTCTGGCATGCGAACCAGGCAGCGCGGTATAATATTTTACATAATGTCATGCCACCGGCTTCCGGTCACTGGCACAATAATCCGCATGCGGATGATATCGACTACCAGATCGAAGCGGATTTTTCCGGGTTGATGAGCCCGGGTATGCCGAATGCCGCTTCCGCGATCAGCGATAAGATCGGTCACATGATGAACTATGGTGACGGTTATTACGGGGGTGTATTTGTAGGAGCAATGTATAGTTATGCATTTATTTCGGATGATATCAATTATATCATTGCACAGGCATTGAAGAAGATCCCGGCAAAAAGTGATTTTTACCAGTGTATTACGGATGTCATTAACTGGCATAAAAAATATCCCACTGACTGGAAGGATACCTGGTTTGAATTGCAGAAGAAATGGTCCATGGAAATCGGTTGTCCACAGGGTGTATTCGCAGCGTTTAATATCGATGCCAAGATCAATGCAGCGTATGTAGTATTGGGATTGTTGTACGGTAATGGTGATTTTGGCAAATCTATCGAGATTGCTGCACGCGCGGGGCAGGATGCAGATTGCAATCCTTCTACGGTAGGCGGCATCCTTGGCGCTAAAATGGGATATGATAAACTGCCTGCTTACTGGAAAGCCGGTTTGAAAGATATCGAGGATATGGATTTCAAATACACGACCATGTCGCTCAACCGTGTGTATGCCGTAAGTTATAAACATGCACTGGAAATGATTAAAAGAAATGGCGGTACTGTATCTGATAAAGAAGTACAGATCAAACTCGAGGATCCGCAAACTGTTCCATTCGAAAAAAGTTTCGATGGCATCTATCCCGTTTCACAAATAGATATGCGTGATGAAATAAGCACCGGCGAAAAAGAGATCAGTTTTACCGGCACAGGTATCGTACTGAAAGGAGAAGCGATGAAACGTGGCCGTAGCGGGGAAGACAAGGTCATTGAAGCCAGTTTTACGATTGACGGGCAGGATGCAGGAACTTATAAATTCCCTACTGATTTTACTACCCGCAGGCTGGAACTTTTCTGGAAATATGGATTGAGCAATACCAAACACACATTGAAGATCAGGATCAACAACCCGCAGGAGGGATATGTATTGAGAGCGATGGATGCGATCGTGTATTCAGATAAACCCAACAAGTAAACAATGAAGAAAAGATTAGTGCTGATTGGCTGGCTGTGCCTGTTGCTGCTCAGGTCTTATTCGCAGGAGAAATTTTTCAAAATGTCTTCGGCGAAGATAATGGACAAGATCAAAGGCGGATGGGCCGGCCAGACCATTGGTGTCACTTTCGGCGGACCGGTCGAGTTCCGTTTTGAAGGCACGATGGTCAATGCTTCGTACCCACTGGTATGGTATGATGATTACCTCGCGGAGACGATGCGTGATAACCCGGGTTTGTATGATGATATTTACATGGACCTGACATTTGTCGATGTATTCGACCGGTTGGGATTGAATGCGCCGCTCGATTCATTTGCGCAGGCGTTTGCGCATGCGGGGTTCGATCTCTGGCACCAGAATCAAACAGCACGTTGGCAGATATTGCATAACCGTCCTTCAGGCGATTGGTTGCACAATCCACACGCAAATGATCTCGGGTACCAGATCGAAGCCGACTATGCCGGGTTGATGAGCCCCGGCATGCCGAATGCTTCCGCAGCGATCAATGACAGGATCGGTCATATCATTACCTATGGAGAGGGATGGTATGGTGGTGTATTGGCCGGTGCGATGTATAGTCTCGCGTTTACATCAGACGATATACAATATATTGTACAGACAGCATTGGGTATGATCCCTTCTCAAAGTCCTTTTCATCAATGTATCGCCGATGTGATTGCCTGGCACAAAAAATATCCCAGCGATTGGCAACAAACCTGGTTTGAAGTGCAGCGCAAGTGGACAGCCTATGCAATGTGCCCGGAAGGGATCTTCCGTTCCTTTAATATCGATGCGAAAGTGAATATGGCTTACGTGGTGCTGGCGCTTTTGTATGGTAACGGCGATTATACCAAAACATTGGAGATCGCTACACGTTGCGGACAGGATGCAGATTGTAACCCTTCCACAGCCGGTGGGATACTGGGAACAATATTAGGATATGATCGTATTCCCGATTACTGGAAAAGAGGAATTACAAAGATCGGCGACATGCCATTTAAATATACCAGCATCTCATTGAACAAAACCTATGAGATGAGTTATCGACAGGCGCTGGAAGTTGTGAAGCAAAATGGCGGCCGGGTAGAAGGGAACACGGTATTTATCCCGAAACAGCAACCCGTTACAGTAAGATGGGAACATGGCTTTGATAATATGTACCCGTTAAAAAAGCTCACGCGGAAAGACATGCAATACAACGGAACAGAACTGAATTTTTCATTTGATGGTACAGGATTTGTGATCCGCGGTGTGGTGAATAAGAAAGAAAATCTACCCGATGACAGCCTGCATGCCGAAGTGTATGTGGATGGCAAACTCTTGGAAACCGATGATTGGTCAACCCGTTTTTATGACCGCCGCTATGAACTTTGCTGGAATTATGGAATGGCGGATGGTCATCATACAGTGAGAGTATTGATAAAAGACCCTAAGCCGGGGTATACGATACAGATGCTGGAAGGGATCACTTTTGTGAGCAAGCCACCGGTGATAAAGCATGGAGGCTAGTTAGGTGTTAGATGTGAAGATCCTATGTGAAACCTATGTTCCTATGTGTCTATGTGGTAAGATTACGCCAGTCAGCTTTTTTACCACATAGACACA
>CAMLGR010000168.1 GCA_946479615.1 uncultured Bacteroidota bacterium
TGGGAAAAACCTTCGCGGGTCTGATGCTGATCGAACGCTTCGTGGTCCATGAGGGTGCCTTCTTCTTTTTGCATACCGGCTAGTGCTGCCGAAATAGAACCTTTGGTGGTCTGGTATTCTTTGGGAACGGAAATACCATAGCCATCATCCCACACAAAAATGGCCAGGGGTACCTGCATTACACCAGCTGCATTTACGGTTTCCCAGAAATGTCCTTCGCTGGTAGACGCATCGCCAATGGTACAAAAACAAACCTCGTTGCCGTTGTGGGATAACTGGTCAAATTGTTTGAGTAAAGGAACTTCCCGGAATAATTTGGAAGCCAGGGCCAGCCCTACCGAACGTGGCATCTGGGCGGCTGTCGGCGCCATATCGGAAGCTGTATTTTTCTGGTTGACCAGGTCGACCCAGTCGCCATTTTCTTTTACGTTGGGAGTAGCATAATGGCTGTTCATCTGGCGTCCCGCACTAAAAGGCTCCCTTTCGAGACTGGGGTCGGCATATACCTGGGCAAAGAATTGTTCGGCATTGGTGAGACCGATAGCAAACATGAACGTTTGATCGCGGTAGTACCCGCTGCGGAAATCGCCGGGCTTAAAAAATTTGGCCATAGCTACCTGGGCCACTTCTTTTCCATCCCCGAAAATGCCAAATTTGGCTTTCCCGGTAAGCACTTCTTTACGCGCCAAAAGACTGGCGTGGCGGCTGATACAGGCAACACGAAAATCGTTAAGAACCTCGTCCCTGAATGATTCAAAGGACAACTTGTCTTCAACAGGCAAAACTGGAATTTCATTTTCCATAGCGCAAAAATAAGGGAGAATATCCCCCGTTTAAACCCTCCTGAAAAAATGTGGATTAAGGCTGCAACCAATGTTTGAAGTCTGGCATCTTTGGTGTAAATTTGATATCTTCAAAAATCCCAATTTATGAAGCGAATCTTATCCCTTTCCGTAGTCCTCCTGGCCTTCTTTATCGCTGGGGCACAGACGACTACAACTGCTGAAGATGTCTTACAATTAAAAGAAACCGAACACGATTTTGCCCAGATCCCGCAAGGCAAACCGGTATATTATACTTTTGTCATTAAAAATACAGGCGCCCAGGCTTTGAAGCTGGATGATGTACATGCAAGCTGCGGATGTACTACACCGGAATGGAACCATGAAGCGATCCCGGCCGGAGCCAATGGAGAGATCAGGGTTGGATATAATGCAGCTGCGGAAGGTAATTTTGAAAAATTCATTACCATCACTTACAACGGCACTCAGACCAAGCAATTAAAAATAAAGGGCATTGTATGGAAAGTTCCTGCGGGATCTGCACCTGCCAATGCACCGGTAACATTTCTTAAAAAACAAATTCAATAAACGACACCAACATGAAGAAGATTATTCTTTTCGCATCTGCTCTTGTATTCAGCATTGCAGTAATGGCACAACAAAAAGTTGATGATGTTATCAAAGTGAATACTGAAAAACATGATTTCGGGAAAATCAAACAGGGTGTTCCTGTCACTTATTTCTTCGAGATCACGAATACCACTGACAAACCGGTTGTAGTAGAAAACGCTTCTGCAAGCTGCGGTTGCACGGTTCCTGAAAAACCAACACAACCCATTCTCCCTGGTAAATCAGACAAATTAAAAGTGGTATACAATGCTGCGGCAGTAGGACCTATCAATAAAGATATCTATATCAAACTCGCAGGTATCGAACAACCTAAAACGGTTCATATCACCGGCGAAGTATTGACGGCGGAAGCGTATGATTCTTTACCCAAGAATTAGTCTTTTTAAAAGTCATATAAAAAAACCCTTTCATTTTTTATGAAAGGGTTTTTTATTGTTTAAATAAGAAATGAAAAATAAGGGATAAGGAATGAGGAAGTAAATGTAAAATGTAGAACCGCAAAATGTAAAATGTAAAAGGGGTGACCGATGGCCGGACACTCCTTTTACATTCTACATTCTACATTTTACATTTTGCGGTTCTACATTTACTTCCTTATTCCTTATTCTTCATTTCTTATTACCTTGTATCTCCAACTCTTTTCCATGAAAGAACAACTCCTCGAAACCTGGCGTATCAATCAGCGGATGAATCTGCTGGTGATCAACAACACAACAGATGCCGGTATGCAAAAAACGCTTAGTGCCCGTGGTGGCCGTACCGTTTTCCAGCAATGGGTGCATATTCATAATGTAAGAATGCAATGGCTGGAGATCACGGCGAAAGATATTTTTGCCCGGTATAAGATCCTGGATAAGGAGATGAAAGATGATAAAAAATCATTATTAAAGAATCTCGGCGATTCTTTTGCAGGAATTGAAGAATTGCTGGGAAAAAGTTGGGATAATGAAGGAAAGGTAAAAGGATTTAAGAAAGGTGTCCTGCCTTTTCTCGGTTATTTTATCTCTCATGAATCGCATCACCGCGGAAATATATTACTGACGCTGAAACAATCCGGCGAAAAGCTCCCCGATATACTCAAATGGGGATTGTGGGAATGGGGAAAATAAGTTGCTTTCATTTCCACGCGCGGCTGATCATAATCCCTTTTTTTCTACACTGTCACAATTCTGTCCTGGTGCGGGTTTCAGCCCGGTTATAAGTTTTCCACAAATTTTCTGCGTGAGGTAAGTGTTACTACTGGTAACGAAGCATAACGTAACTATTTCCGGCATGAATTTTACATAATTATTATAATAAATGCTGCCATTATGAATACTGTAGCCAGTAAGCTGGAGAATTTGTTGGCCCTATCGAATGATGTGGCAGATAAAGCATTCTCCTTTGACACGAACTTGAATAAAGACACTCCATCGATCAATAATTATTTTAAATCGATGAAAGAGATCGAAGCTGAATTTGTGGCCAGTATGAGCGCTGCAAAAAATACGCTGATGAATATGATCAGCGATATAGGTCACTTCGGTCATAACCTGATTCACTTGGACGGTGATATAAACTTTCCAGACCCCGACAACATCCACGAAGGGTATATGGAAGAAAACTATTAAATCTCTTTACCGTTAAAACTGTGGAGACTGATAGTGGGCAGATGCAAATCTGCCCTTTTTTCGTCTGAGACCTATGTGTCTATGTGGTAAAAAGCTGACTGGCGTAGCTTACCACATAGAGACATAGGAATACACACATAGGTCTGAAATTCTGTTTTTTCCCTGCTATTTTCCTCTTGCTTACCTTTGCCGCATGTTAAGTATTTCCCAGCGCGGGCAGCAAATGCCAGCCTCCCCCATCCGGAAACTGGTTCCTTTTGCAGAAGCCGCCAAGAAAAAAGGAATAACAGTGTACCATCTCAATATCGGCCAGCCTGATATTGAAACACCGCCTGCCATTATGGATGCAGTGAAGCATACGGATATTAAAGTATTGGAATACAGTCACAGTGCCGGCAATGAAAGTTACCGCCGCAAACTGGTCACTTATTATAAAAAAGTCGGCATCGATGTCACGCATGAACAAATCATGATCACTACCGGTGGTTCGGAAGCGATCATGTTTGGATTCTTTACCTGTCTCAACCCTGGCGATGAAGTGATCATCCCGGAACCTTTTTATGCAAACTATAATGGCTTTGCCTGTGCAGCAGGTGTAAAAGTGGTTCCTATTCCTTCGAGTATCGAAACAGGATTTGCTTTGCCCCCGATCGAAGATTTTGAAAAGGTAATTACATCGAAAACAAAAGCGATCATTGTTTGCAGTCCCAATAATCCAACCGGGTATTTATACAGTCTGGCCGAGATGGAAGCACTGAAAGATATCTGCATCCGTCATCACCTGTATTTGTTCAGCGATGAAGCTTACCGTGAATTTTGTTATACCGAAGATGGCAGCCAGTATGTAAGTGCCATGCATTTGAAGGGATTGGAACAGCATGTGGTGTTAATGGATACGATCAGTAAACGGTATAGCGCCTGTGGTGCAAGGATCGGCGCTTTGGTAACAAAGAATAAAACCGTGTATGATGCCGCGATGAAATTTGCACAGGCAAGGTTAAGTCCGCCCGGACTGGCGCAGATCATGGGAGAAGCAGCGGTTGATTTACCTGATAATTATTTCGATGAGCCTAAGGCCGAATATTTAGCACGAAGGAATGCGTTGGTGAGCCGGTTGAATGCCATGCCTGGTGTGTATTGCCCGAATCCCGGTGGCGCTTTTTATGCAATTGCCCGTTTACCGATCGATGATTCCGATAAGTTTTGTCAATGGTTACTGGAAATCTTTTCGCATAATAATCAAACCCTGATGCTCGCCCCTGCTACCGGTTTTTATGGCACACCGGGATTGGGAAAAAATGAAGTGCGTCTTGCCTATGTATTAAATGTCAATGCGATCAATGCAGCAATGGATTGTTTGGAAAAAGCGCTGGAACAATACCCGGGAAAGACGGAGGTGAGAACGGCGGAGAGTGTATTGGGCTTTAAGTGTTAGGTGAGAGAACTACTGGTTTTATTTTCCTTTCCTCTATGTGAAACCTATGTTCCTATGTGCCTATGTGGTAAAAAGCTGACTGGCGTAATCTCACCACATAGGAACATAGGTTTCACATAGAGGGATTGATACTTTGATCCGGTAGCTACCGGATTTTTAATTCTATATCGCTCAAAAATTTCTCAAGGAATTCTTTATCGAGGTTTGAGAAAAGTATTGGCGGCACAGGATCATCTTTATATTCATGTAAAGTCAGTTGCCACCAACCTACATTTTTCCATTTGCCCAGTTTATAGCCAACACTTTTATAGGTAGCGAAATATTCAAAGCCCATTTTTTCATGCAGGGCAACACTGCGATCGTTAGGAAGATTGATCACTGCGTATACATTATAAAATCCCTGTCTTTTTAATATTCCGAACAAAGCGCTGTACAATGCCTGGGCAATTCCTCTTTTCAGGAAGTCGTCATGAATATACACTGAACATTCCACGCCCCATTGATAGGCAGTGCGTTCGCGGTAGCGGCTGGCATAGGCATAGCCGGCAATCATACCCTCTGTTTCACAGACCAGCCAGGGCCAGTTTTGCAGGTAGGTTTCGATCCGTTGGGCAAAGGCGTCGATAGCGGGCATTTCGGTTTCAAAAGTGATGGAAGTATCCCTGATATAAGGACCATAAATATCCAGTATACTTTTGGCATCGGCAGCAGTGGCTAAGCGGATCATACTCATGCTGTTAAAACAGCGAAATTAGGAAAGAGCGAAGAGAGAAAAGGTAAAAAATGATTTCCCTTTTCAGGCAGGATTCTCTATTTTTGCCGCCCATTCGCCGGGGTAGCTCAGCTGGTTAGAGCATCGGATTCATAACCCGAAGGTCGGCAGTTCAAGTCTGCTCTCCGGTACAGGTAAGTTAAAGGTGTTAGGTTTTAAGTGTTAGATTTTGACGCACTTAAAATCTAACACTTTTCCATTTATAATACCCCCTATGTGAAACCTATATGCCCTATGTGCCTATGTGGTAAAAAAGCTGACTGGCGTAATCTCACCACATAGGCACATAGGAACATAGGTTTCACATAGGAAAGGAAAATAAAACCAGTAGTTCTCTCACTTAACACTTAAACCCTAACCCCCAACCACCGCCCTCATATAATCCGCATTATGAATCGCTGCCATGCTGGCTGTATTGTTGAAGTAGATATAAGCCTTTTTTACCTTTTTATTTTCGTTGATAACAGCGGCTGTCGCTTCCAGTTGTCCGGTTGCGTATTCAGAGTGATACAATTCCGGCACCCCATGAAACCGGTAATAAACAACAGGTGTGTTGATGATCACATCTTCCGGCAGCCGGGGATAACTGATTCCACAAAAACTGATGCTGTTTTTGGCGAGCTCCTTCATGACATTCTCGCGCCACCAGCTACCATGACGAAATTCGATCACATTTTCAAAAGAAGGATCCAGGTTGTTAATAATGTTCTGCAGGGTATCCATATTATACGCGATCTGGGGAGGTAATTGAAAAAGTACAGCCCCCAATTTATCTTTCAATCCTTCGCGGATGGTGGTATAAAAATCTTTGATCAGATCCGCAGCATCCCTGAATTTTTTATAATGAGTGATCGCACGTGGTGCTTTCACTGAAAAAACAAAATCAGCCGGACTGGTATTGTACCAGTTTTCGAGAAAAGATAACTGCGGGAATTTGTAGAAGGTAACATTCAGTTCCAGCGTACTGTAACGGGCGCTGTAAAACTCAAACCACCTGGCCGGTTGCATACCTGCCGGGTAAAATTTGTCTTTCCATTCTTTATAATGAAATCCTGAACATCCTATCTGCCAGTCCATAGTTCTTTTCTACTATGTATACAAAACTGGAACCATCTTTGGATACATTCATTATCAATCAGTAATATCATGCCCGAAGGACCATCCATCGTCATACTTAAAGAAGCCTTACAGCCATTCAAAGGGAAAAAAGTAATCGCCTGCACCGGTAATACGAAGGAGGATGTGGGTTGGGTAGCAGGAAAAAAGATCATCGATTTTAAATCGTGGGGAAAACATTTCCTTATCTGTTTCAAAGA
This sequence comes from uncultured Bacteroidota bacterium, assembly GCA_946479615.1. The sequence continues at coordinate 6,546 of CAMLGR010000168.1, forward strand.
CCGGACAATCCAGATCCATCTCATGCTGTTTGGTTCTTACCGCATCAATGAACGAAAAGAAACCACTCCGCGCCTGAGTTTTCGCTTTGCCAAAGGAGAAATAAATTTTTATGCCTGCGTGGTAAAAGTACTGGAAGGCAACCTGGATAAAATTTATGATTGGGAACGCGATGTAATGAATGACCACTGGAACCCACGCAAAGCAAGAAAGACATTGAAAGCCGAACCTGAAACCATGGCTTGCGATGCATTAATGGATCAAACCGTTTTTTCGGGCGTGGGTAATATCATTAAAAACGAGGTCTTGTTCCGTATCTGTGTTCATCCCGAAAGTCAGGTAGGCAACCTGCCTCCTGATCGCTTAACCGCCCTGATCAAAGAAGCGCATATCTACAGTTTTCAATTTCTTGCCTGGAAAAAAGAATTTACCCTTAAAAAACACTGGCTGGCCTATGCAAAGAAGATCTGCCCGCGTTGTCATATCCCGCTGATCAAAAAAGAAACAGGCCAAAGAAAAAGAAGAAGCTTTTTTTGTACTAATTGCCAGGAGTTGTATTAAGAGGTGTTGGGTGTTAGGTGTTAGGTTTTAAATGTAGATGGTAAATTGCCAGATGGTAAGTGTCATATTAATTATCAGGATCTTTCACATCTAAAACTTAACACCTAACATTCAGAACCTAACACCTAACACCTCCTTTTTTTATATCTTGGGGATCAAACAGGTTTTCAATGACAAAAAGAAATCGTTTTCCACGGCTTACCCTTTTCCCTGTTTTATTGCTGTTTATCCCGTTCCTGACGGCCAAACCCGGGCCCGCGGACAATCCGGTCGTCATCGGTTATGTGGCGGGTTATAGCGGGCTGATCAATACCGAACTGCTCGATGCTTCTAAACTCACTCATATCAATTACGCATTTGTGGATATAAAAGATAACCGGGCCTGGTTGCATAATGAAGTCACCGATACCGTTAATTTCCGCAAACTGAATGAATTGAAATCGGCCAATCCTTCGCTGAAGATCCTGATATCGATCGGTGGCTGGTCATGGAGCAAGAATTTCTCCGATGCAGTATTAAGTGATACTTCCAGGCAGGCATTTGCCGCCAGTTCGGTTGCCATTATTGCTCAATATGGATTGGATGGCGTGGATATCGATTGGGAATATCCCGGTATGCGCGGCGACGGAAATATGTTTCGCCCCGAAGATCAATCCAATTATACATTGATGTTTCGCGCGATCCGCGAAGAGCTAAATAAACTGCAGCAACAAACCGGTCGTTCTTATTTATTAACTACGGCTGCAGGCGGCTTCGCCTCTTTTATCCGGCATACGGAAATGGATAAGGCACAACAATACCTCGATTATATCAACCTGATGACCTATGATTATAGTGAAGATGTATCGGTGCATCATACCAATTTATATGCAACGGGTAATAACCCGGAAGAAAATTCTGCGGATAAAGCGGTAAAGGATTTCATGGCTGCCGGTGTTCCGGCCAGCAAACTGGTAATGGGCATTGCTTTTTATGGGCGGGCTTATATTCTCGAAACGGATGATAATAAAGGGCTGAATCAAAAAGTCGTGTCAAGGACATGGGCCGGCGGGTATACTTATATAAAAGATAGTTTGATCGATCAGCAGGGATATAAAAGTTATTGGGATAAGAAAGCCAAAGCACCTTATCTTTTTAATAAGGAGAAAAAAATAGTACTCTCGTATGATAATGAGAAATCAGTAAAGGAAAAGTGTGCGTATGTAAAAAAACACAAGATGGGTGGTGTGATGTTCTGGGAATATTCTTCCGATCCCAAAGAATATTTATTGACGACTATAGAGAAGAACCTGTACTAAAAAAGTAATGAACAGAATTTGAACCTGGCAATTGCCCGCTCTGCGGTTCTCTTTCTCTCTGTGGCCCTCTGTGGGCTATTCTTATAACAGCAACATCACCTGATGGAAGAATTATTCCACAGAGAGAAAGAGGACTGCGGAGATATTACCAGCTTAGTTTGCCCTGGTAATAGTCGAGAATTTTTGTGCGGACAATATATTCATAGCGGGCAATGATCAGGTTATTACTTGCCCTGTCGTAATTGGTTCTGGCTGTAAGGTAATCGATGGATGTTCCCACTCCTTCATTAAACCGGATCTCTGCAGCCCGGAAGGATTGCTGGTAAGAATTGACCTGGTCAAGCAGGGTTTTATAGCGATCGTAAACCGTCGCCATATCAAGATAACTTTTTTCAACAGATTGCTGCAATCCTGTTTTCGCCGATTGCTCCAGCAGGGAATAATTCTTCGCATCGATCTTTGCCAGTTTTACCTGGTTGCGTGTACGCAGGGCATTAAACAAAGGCACCCGCAGGTTGATACTGATATAGGTAGATATATTATTATTCAACTGTTTTGTATACGCGATCTTATCAAAACGGTAATTGCTTTGCTGGTGGATGACCTGCGCAGGTGTACCGCCGACCACTACATAATCATTGGTAGGCACATCGGTGGTATTGATAAAAATATTCTGGGAAGCTGCGCTGGAATAATTACTGCTGGCGTTTCCGTTGAAGGTCAGTGTGGGGAATAATCGTCCCTGGTAGATCTTTACGGTCTTCTCCGCGCTTTTTGTTTGCAGTTCCGCATACCTGATCATTGCAAAATCGCTTAATGCCTTATTATAAATATCGGTAGGCATATCGGGATAAGCCGATGCGATCGCATCTGCATTGAAGTTTTCCAGCTTGATATCCTTATCATATTTGATATTCATCAGCCTGCAGAGATCGATCTTAGCAGTTTCCAATGCATTGCGGGTAGCGATCAATGCCATCTGGTCGGAGGCCAGTTGTCCCTTGAGATCGTAGAGGTCAGACGGTTTGATGGATCCGTTGCTGTTCAGTATTTCCAGGCGCTGCACTTGTTTAC
>CAMLGR010000169.1 GCA_946479615.1 uncultured Bacteroidota bacterium
ATATCATTGCGCCCAGGCGACCATTACCTACAGGCAAGGCTTCTGTCCATACTTTGGCAGGCGCTTCGTACCATAACTTTTCATGCGGCTGTGCAAGCAATACCGGAATACTGAACAATACAACTGTAGCGGTGAGAAGAAGTTTTTTCATCATTATTGTCATTCTTTATTAATTCATTTCAACGACTGCCTTGATCACCCCGGAAGAAGGATCGAGCCAGTTCTCAAATATGTTTTTCAATCCCTCAAATGCAGTACGGTGCGTAATGTACACAGAAGGATCGATGACACCACTTTTAATCGAATCGATCACGAGCCGGAAATCCTGCACCGTTGCATTACGGCTGCTCATCAACGTGGATTCGCGTTTATGAAATTCAGGATGACTGAATTTTATTTCTTCCCGCTGCAAACCGATCAGCACAAACCTTCCTCCATGCGATAAATATTTCAATGCGTTGTTGATCGCCTGCTGGTTGCCCGATGCATCAATAACTACCGTAGGCATATCATCTTTGGTAATTTTTTTCAGTTCTGCAATCACATCATCCGTCAGCACATTGATGATAAAAGGAATTTTCAATTTGTCTTTACAGAATTGCAACCGTTCTGCATTTATATCCAGTGCGATCACCTGAGCCCCGGCGATACGGGCAAAATCCATTGTACCCAACCCTATCGGTCCTGCCCCGATCACCAGAACAAACTCACCGGGCTGTACATTGGCCTGACGGATACCATGCGCACCGATCGCCAGTGGCTCTACCAGTGCGAGTTCATCATAACCCAGCCCCTCTCCTTTTACCAATGCATACGTGGGTACCGATAAATATTCTACCATACCACCATCGATATGTACACCGCAAACTTTTATATCGATACAACAATTTGGTTTCCCATTGCGGCAGGCAATACATTTCCTGCAATTGAAATACGGGATGATCGTGAGCGCCTCTCCCTTTTCAAAACCTTCTGCATCGCCCGCATCTACGAGTTCACCTGATAATTCATGACCCAGTATCCGCGGGTAATTGAAAAAGGGTTGTGTTCCCCTGTACCCATGATAATCTGTTCCGCAAATACCAACCCGTTTAATACGGACAAGCGCATGACCAGGAGCTGCTACCGGCAACGGCATTTCTATATATTCAAAACTTCCCGGCTTATTACATCTCAATCCTTTCATGATCGCTCTCTATTTTTTAAACCTGATACGATAAACAACGGCATTCTCCGAAGCATACTTTTTCGAAGGTTTTATCACCAGTGCAGATGCTTCCTGTTTCCAGGAAATTGTTTCCGCACTACCGACCAGTTCTACGGTTTCGATCAATCCGTTATTTGCCTGCGCGCCCAATGATTTAATAAGGGTATTCGTAGCCGGCACACCCATAGCGATCGCGTACAGCACATCGCCTTTTGTAGTGAAACGTATATCCTGTGCCGTGAATGGTTTTTTCTGATCCACGAAACTTCCGCTGGCCGATTCGGTCGGTCCTTCCCCGAATAATTTCCAGGGGCGTGTGCCATAAATAGATTCGCCATTTATTTCGAGCCATTTGCCTGTCCCCAATAAAGTTTGCGTTTCTTCGCTGGTAATCGTTCCATCGGATCGCGGGCCGATATTCAATAATAGATTTCCATTCTTGCTTACGATATCGATCAGGTTGGTGATTACATACTGTGCGGTTTTAAATGTATTGCTGTCTGCATATCCCCAGGAGCGGTTACCGATCGCATCATCCGTTTGCCAGGGCATCTGTCGGATACCGGCCAGTTTGCCGCGTTCGAGATCCAATACCGCTGTGCCATCCGGATAAGCGGCATTTTTATAATTGATCACAACGCCTTTATTCCATTCCTGTCCCTTGTTATAATAAAAAGAAGCAAACGATTTACGGTAAGGGTCCATTGCGGGTTGTTCGATCCACCAGTCAAACCAGAATAATTGCGGATGGTAATTATTGACCAGTTCGGTACAGCGAAGCAACCAGTCATTCATATACTCCGGTGTTGGTGTTTCATTTTCTTCGCGAGCCGGACCATAAAAATCCTCGTATTTCGGATCATTCACATCCGATTCATAGCGTCGGCCGCCATTCATAAAGAACCAATGTTCGATACGATGAGAGGACAAACCGAAGATCAATCCCTGTTTTTGTATTTCTGCTGCCAGTTCGCCTACCACATCCCGTTTCGGTCCCATTTCAAATGCGTTCCATTTCGACAAGGCTGTTTTATACATGGCAAACCCATCATGATGTTCCGCTACCGGCACCACATATTTAGCGCCTGCTTTTTTAAATAAAGCGACCCATTCCTGCGGATTGAATTTTTCAGCTCTGAACATCGGGATAAAATCCTTGTACCCGAATTGGGTAAGCGGTCCGTATTTTTCTACCTGGTGTTTGTTTTGTCTGGAATCTTTCCTATACATATCACGCGGATACCATTCGGAACTAAAAGCCGGTACAGAATAAACGCCCCAATGAATAAAAATGCCAAACTTGGCATCGCGGAACCAGTCAGGCGTCTGGTATCTTTTTAAAGAATTCCAGTTGGGTTGGTACCGGTCCTGCGCCGTCAGGGTACTACCGGTGACCGATAGAATAACTAATACAAGGGTAAATAAACGAAGACATTGCCGTTGTTTCATGGAATTCATTCTGTTTAATGATGATGACATATGCATAAAGCTGATGATGGATCATTTGCAAAGGAAGAAATGCCATGTTTAGATACTACAATAAATTCAGGGTGTAAAAACCGGGAAAAAAGCGCGCACGGCCGGTCACACAAGAAATTTGGGCTGACTGCAATGCAGTCATGCGCCCGGATATTCGTCATGGCAATCGTCTTGAAGTAAATAAATTCGTTAGCTTATGCAATCCACCGGCCAGGCCGGTTGTGCTGTAAACATAGCTTTACCTTTTAAAATGGAGTACTTGTTTTTTTTCAAAAACTTGTGCTATATTAACATCTGCATTTAATTGATAAAAAACATGAAACCCGTCTTACGACAGATCACTTCCACTCCTGATCATTCTTTTCTTGTACGGAAAGACGTGGGACAATACATGGTCAATAACTGGCATTATCACCCGGAAATAGAATTCCTCTTCATCAAAAAAAGTTCAGGTACCTGGTTGATCGGCGATCATATCGGTCATTTTCAAAGCGGCGATATCGTCATGCTCGGCTCGAATCTTCCGCATTGTTTCCGCCATGAATATGATTATATTATAGAGAAAGATGAAGTAGCCGGTCAAACGATTTGTGTGAAATTCTTACCCGATATACTGGGCGCTGCTTTTCTTGATCTGCCGGAAACAAAGCAGATCAAAGAATTATTATCTGCCAGCAAGAATGGATTGCAGTTAAAAGGAAAAACAAAAAAGCATATTGCACCATTGATTGATAAAATGCAGGAAGCTTCGCCGGGAAGAAAACTGGTTTATCTTATATCCATACTCGAAGAAATAGCAGAATCGAAAGAATACAATTCACTTTCTTCCAAAGGATTTACCCAATCTCCTGTTGATACGGACAACGACCGGGTGAAACTCATCTTTGAATATACATTCAATCATTACAGTGAAAATATCACTATCAATAAGGTAGCCGCTTTATTAAACATGACGCCGCAATCGTTTTGCCGGTATTTCAAAAGCAAAACGAACAAAACGTATATCCAGTTTTTGATGGAAGTCAGGATCGGTTACGCCTGCCGTCTCCTGGCAGAAGATGAAAAAAATGTAGCCGAGATCAGTTATGACTGCGGATATAATAACATTTCCCATTTCAATCACCAGTTCAAAATGATCACGGGTAAAAAACCGCTGGAGTATAAAAGGGATTATTTGACTACAAAGCTGTAAGACACGGCAGGGGATACATATAGGATCCGGGATTTAATTAAGACAGGTTGCCTGTCTTTGGTGTAATTTTCTTAATAATTGGGATGAGGCAACATCCGAATTTATTTCATCACCTAAAACTAATATTCCTTTTAACCCCGATCCGGATTCCAGTCCATACACGGTGGCTTCATCGGCCGGATCAGAGTTACCTTCATACCGGTACAGGACTTTGATCTTAAGGTCCTCGGCTTTTAATATTATTTCCCCACAGGCGATGTGATCTTCAAAAAGAGTAAAGTCATTCGTAAAACCTTCTTTACGAAGGGTATTAATGGCTGATGTAACTGTATTATATTTATTTTCCATAACGTGACTATTTATTGATTTCTTTTACTATAATACATACTCAAGTGGATGACCTGAATCATAATATGCATTTGCATGAAAATGAATTTTAGCATCCCAATATTTTGCCTTCTCCCGCAGGAATGAGAACGCGGACACATTATCCTTAGAACTGTCATAGAAGGTGAAGTCTACCGGCTTCCGATGTCTAAATCTGAATTCCAATACAACCTCACTAATGTGCCCTCCGATCTTGTCTATGCCTTTCACCACTCCGTGAGATTCCAAATCACTCAATGAAATACAGATTGGCCGGATGCTGCTACCCACATATTCGATCAATATTAATTGACCGCGCTTTTTATCCAGCGCTATTAGTTTACTATCAAAAATCTCGACCTCATCAATCGAGAGTTTGTGTTTTTTTAATAATTGATGAAAGGTTCTTCTAAGTTCGAATGCTTTTTTTATTTCCTTACTCTTACTAAAGATGTTTTTATATAAAACATATAAAGGCAGGGGCAAAAGCAGTATTACTATGATCAGAAAGATGTACATTATCTGTTTTTTTTACCATTATTAATTACTCCATTTGGTTGAACACCTCCAGGATTGTGAACGTTTTTTTGCCAGCCGGCACCTGCCATTTTATCTTTTGGCCCTGACGGAATCCTATTAGTGCAGTACCAACAGGAGCTAAAACTGATATCTTTTTCTCTTTGATATTCGCTTTGTCCGGAGTTACAAGGATCAATTCCATTATTTCATTTTTGTCATCTGCTTTTAACGTAACCCTGGAATTAAGTCTTATAACATCGGGCGGAAAATTTTCCTTATTCACAATCTTTGCCTTTTTTAATTCAGCTTTCAGGTCTTCAGCATTTTTCCGGTCAAAAGAGGTTTTACCCCACATCCCGTTAAGAAATGAGATAAGGAGTTTATAATCGCTCCTTGTAAGAACAAGCTTGGTATCTGACTTTTTCATGCTAAATCAATTTATTGATGATTAAAATCTTTGTTGTCGTATATGTAAATATTATCCTTTTATCGGCTGGCCTGCTGACGCCGGTACCGGATATTTACAATGGCTAATAATAATAATAAGGGTACGGTTACAATAAGGAACCAATACCATTTCTCATCTTTTGTATAACCGGCCTTAATAAAAATGACATTCAGTAATACAAGGAATAACAGAATCATTCCGCTTACCGAAGCCTGCTTTTGTCTTCTTATCATAACAATCATTTTATAAAATAAAAAATATGCAAAGAATGATATGCCCGTGGATTTCTGCTGATTATTGTTTTAACAGCTTAAATCACAGAAAACCCTTGTATGTTTGAACACCATTAGAAATTAAATCCCTGGTAAACTTTTTAGTTGAAACCTGCGCTTTGACAGGTAATTATTAATAGACTGATTTCTTCTTTAATTATCCCTGCCCTTTCGGTATGATCATTTTTGAAAGAATCAATTGCCAATTCCGTGCATTTCTTTCCCGAACCTTCAAATCATACAGACTATTTTTTTTACGTTCGTAGAAGACCAGGCCAATACCTTTTTCCTCATTCCTGTACTGGAATTGCAATACGATTGTCTCCAAAAATTCCTCAACCTCCCGTTTATTTAATTCCTCGGGTTTAATACTGCTATAATTTTTTTTTATGGATATAGATTGTACTTCACTTAGTTCTATTACGTAAATCTCATCCAACACATTATTTATATTGGTGACCAGTAATTTCTTCTTCATTCCATCAAGGGCAATTATCTTATTGCCCAATAAAACGTGGCTGGAAAAAGACAGGTTGAGCTTAGAGCCAAGTTTACTCAGCTGCGAATATTTATCTTTAGCAATTTCATTACTGGTATTTTTCATATCAATAAGAATTAGTGTGTAATCAGCAGTTGTGCTGCCTCCCTGATAAAATACTGGCCAATGATCTTTGCAAAAAGCTATCGATAACAGCCAGGCCTTCAGCCTCAAAGCGTTTCTAACCATTTACAGGGTAGCAAAATGTTCTATGTAAACTAAAAAAGTAAATAAAGGCTGGCCTGAAGCCCCAGCCTGGCAGATCAGGAGGCTGGGGAATAATTATGGAAGTCCTTACAAGTCGGAAAATAATTCAGCTTTTTGCTGAATCTGGAGAAATTGCAGGTAAAACATAGTTGTACAGAACCCGGTATTGATTCGTAACAAAAAGAAATATGTTTATTTGTACCTGGCATATAGCAAAGATAGGAAAAAGAATAGAGATGTCATCCTTTGATGATTAGTAATTTGTTAAAGACGCTGCATTATGACCATTCCATGTCTGAGCGTATTGCCATATTTTCAAAAAAGAATAATAACATGTCGTAAACATGCATTTGGCGAGCCATCCGCCTGGAACAGGTTCTATGAAAATTACCTGCTATTCTACTCCTAGTTTAATAGCAAACTTCACCAGCCCAACCGTGCTTTTGCATTTGGTTTTTTCCAACAGGTGCTGCCGGTGGTTGTCAACCGTTTTCTTGCTGATAAATAATTTATCAGCAATTTCCTCGCTGGTATATTCTTTTACAATCAGGCCGAGGACCTCTCTTTCCCGGGCCGTCAGTTCACTAAGCTGTTCATCCTGTATTTTTTGCTGGTGATACTGGTTATAAATAATAGGCACTATATCCTGTGAAAAATAGGTGCCACCATCCATAATGCGGTGCAGGGCCTTGAACAACTCATCGCGTCCCGCATTCTTTAATATATATCCATCTGCTTCGGCAAGCACGGCCTCTTTTACGGCTGTTGCATTGTTGTACATAGATAAGATAAGCACCTGGATATGCGGAAATTCATTCTTGACCATCCTGCATAATTTCGTGCCTGTCAGCAAAGGCATACTGATATCTGTAAGCAATAATTGAAATGATTGGGGATTGTTGGCGATCATTTCGTAAGCCGCCTGCCCATTATTCGCTTCCGCGGTTACCTGGTAAGTTTCATCTTTTCCCAGCATGTTCTTTATGCCATCTATCATCATCTGGTGGTCATCTGCAATAAGAATGTTCATTTATATTGATTTCGTTAGTTCGGTATGCTGATTTCAATCTGAGTGCCGGAAAGCCGTTCCGACTGCACCTTCATTTTTCCTGCAAGCAGGTTTACACGGGCATTGATGTTCTTCCAGCCAATACCCGATGATTTTTCAATGGCATCTGCATCCAGCCCGCGCCCGTTGTCTTTTATACTGATCAGGATCTTTTGCCCCTCCTGCCTGATGGTGAATTGTATGACGCTTGCCTGTGCATGTTTCACCATATTATTGACCACTTCCTGCACGATCCGGTAGATCGAAAGCTCATTCTGCTTCTCAAAGTTTTGAGCCCTGATCTCCTCCTGGATATCTAATTCCATCCGGGTACTACCCGAACTGTTTATTTTATCGGCCAGGCTTTCCAGCGCCGGGAATAATCCAAAATTCAGGTCTTCAGGAATAAGATTGTGTGAAATACTTCTTACTTCATCGATAGCTTTATCAATCAATGTAAGCGTCTTACCCGTCGATTCATCCGGCTGGTCCGAAGAAGAGACATTCATTTTCAGCAGGGACAGCATTTGTCCCACGCTGTCGTGCAGATCACGTGCAATGCGGATACGCTCATTCTGTTCGCCTGTAAACAACGCCTGGTTCAGCCTTTGCTCTTCCTGGCTTCTGTTCCTGATACTGCGGTTGTGGTAAACCAGGTAGAACAACAGGCTTAGGATAACAATGGCAGCCATGGAAAATAAAAGAACTCTTTTTTTCTCTGCTATTAATTGACGGTTTTCTGTTTCCTTCTTTTCCGTTTCGTATTTGACATTCAATTCCGCCAATTGCTTTCCTTTTGTGGCATTGACAATACTATCCCTGTAATTCCCATACTGTTCAAAAGAAGCCATTGCCTGTTTATAGTCTCCTTTTTTATTGTAGTAATGATAAAGGATATAGTAATAATCTTCCCGCTTGCTATTATCATGATAAGAAAGCAGCAGCGCGCCACAGCTATCCAGGTATAGCTTCCCTTGCTCCAGTTTTCCACTATATACATACGCCTGTCCCAGCGTTATGTACACACCTATCCATTTAGCCGTATCCTGCTTACTGGCTATATAACGTGTGCTCTTCTTTATATATTCGATTCCCCTGGCCGTATCACTCATCTCGAAATAAAGGGAGCCGAGATTCTTATACCCGGCAAAAAGACCGATGGAATCTTTCGCAATGATCCTTTCCTGCAAAGAGGCGGAAAAATAGTGCAGGCAAAGCGAATCTTCTTCCTGCACATAATATACATTTCCCAATGAGTTATAGGCATTGGCCAGGCCCTTGTGATCTTCCAGCTTTGTAAAGGCATCGATTGCTTTCCTGGCATATTCGATCGCCTGCGGATAATTCTCGGTTTCAAAATAGGTAGCCGAGATATTATTATACGAAGAAGCGATAATATGGCTATCCCCTTTTTTTTCGGCCAATTTAAGAGACCGGAAAAAATGATCCTGGGCCGCCAGGAAATCGGCCTGGTGAAAATAAGCGGTTCCGAGTTCGGATTCGGCCCGTGCTATTTCCAGTTCATCGCTGGCCGTCCTGATCTTTTCCTGCAGTTCCTCTACCGATTGTGCTTGTATATGGCCACTGAAAAAATAAAACAGGAGGAACAAGATGTAATTACGCATGGTGGTACAGCTATTCGGCATGATGGACAAATATACTTCTTGCCTTTTACCCGGCATAACAGAATAAACCCACCACACTATTGATATTTGTCATCAATAATTCAATGATACCTGTTGCTATTTGCAAACAATACATGGAGAACTACTCCACAATAGGTATTTCGAGACTAATGCTGAAATTCCTGCTTTTTACCGCTTCGCCGGCTACCCTCGTTAAATTAGCCAGTCCAAGATCATATTGTATTTTGAAAATATTGATTTGCAAAAATATACTGGCTCCATAATCGAGCCTTTTCAATTCATTCTTAAAGTCAATTTTATTATTCGTTGTAATACCATGAAATCTTTTACTGCCGGACAGGCAATACCCGGCATAAGGACCAATACCAATTCCATACGCGCTGGCCAGAAAGGAATAAGGCAGGTTCAATTGTACGCAGGCAAGATTAATATCCGCTACTGATCCGCCGATCATGGTAGACTTGCTGACCCCCTTTTTTACAAATTGCAAACTGGGAAATACTCCTGAAGATTCCT
>CAMLGR010000170.1 GCA_946479615.1 uncultured Bacteroidota bacterium
GAAGTACCCAGCACAGCAGCGGGTACGGTGGAAGAAGTATTATTCAAGGTAAATGATGTCGTACCCATTGGTTCTGTTATCGCCCGCATAAAAACAGGAAGCAGCGAAACGGTTTCTTCACAACCCGTCGCGCCCGCACAGAAACCGGAAACCGCAGAAGTGGTGGAAACCATCCGTCACGAAGCGCCGGTTTATGAACAGGTACAGGCATCGGTCAAACAATCTTCTGCGAATGGATCAGCCAACCGCTTTTATTCACCGCTGGTATTGAACATCGCCGCGAATGAAGGCGTGAGCATGAGCGAACTCGAGCATATCACTGGTACAGGCAATGAAGGCCGCGTTACCAAGAAAGATATTCTTCAGTATGTAAGCGAAAGAGGCAATCAACCCGCGGTTAGCAATAAATCTTCGGTGCAAACTGCTGTCAGCAACTCATCACTTACTACCCATAGTTCAACACTGACAAATCACCAGTCACAGATCACTACTTATTCGGGCAATGTGGAGATCATCGAAATGGACCGGATGCGCAAACTGATCGCCGATCATATGGTGAGAAGTAAACATACCAGTCCGCATGTGACCAGTTTTACCGAAGCCGATGTGACCAACCTGGTGATGTGGAGAGAGAAGGTGAAGAAGGAATTTGAAAAAAGGGAAGGAACCAAAATAACGTTCACTCCTCTGTTTGTAGAGGCTATTGTAAAATGCATCAAGAAATTTCCATTGATCAATAGTTCGCTCGATGGCGATAAGATCATTGTAAAAAAAGATATCAATATCGGTATGGCCACGGCCCTCCCTACCGGCAACCTGATCGTTCCAGTGATCAAAGGCGCTGACCAGTTAAACCTGGTGGGTTTGGCCAAACAGGTAAACAACCTGGCGGATAATGCCCGTAATGGCAAACTGAAAGCTGATGATACAATGGGCGGCACATTTACCCTGACCAATGTCGGTACATTCGGCAGCCTGATGGGCACACCGATCATCAACCAGCCGCAGGTCGCTATCCTTGCCGTTGGCGCGATCAAGAAAAGACCCGTTGTACTTGAAACCCCGCAGGGTGATAGTATTGCAATCCGCCATATGATGTACCTGAGCATGAGCTACGATCATCGTATCGTGGATGGAAGTTTGGGTGCTACTTTCCTGAGTGCTGTAGCGAAAGAATTGGAGAATTTTAATGGAGAAAGAGATTTTTAAATAATAAATAAGAAATAAGGAACAAAAAATAAGGAATGAGAAAGTGCAGCCTTAGTACTGCTATTTTCTCATTCCTTATTTTTTGTTCCTTATTTCTTATTTACATCCCCTTTTCAATCAGCAATACATTAAACCGGTGACCATCGGGATCGGCAAAACCAAAGCTATAATGACCGGTCTTGTCCCGTCCTGCTTCCTGGAAAATGGTGCCGCCGGCAGCTTTTATTTTATCCGCCCATTCTTTTATTTCCTCTTCTGTATCAGCAGAAAGACTAAAAATGATTTCATTACTATTCTTTGAACCGGGTGTCAGATATTCATCGATCTGTGAACCCTGTTCAAAAAAATGAATCACAAAATCATCATCACCAAAAAGATAACTTGCCAGTTTAGGATAATCGTTGGTCCCATTGGGTTTGAAGCCCAGTTCCGTATAGAATTGATTCGTACGCTTTATATCCTTCACACTAAAATTCGCCCAGATTTTTTTTGCTTTCATAATGTTGAATATTAATATATAATATGAAATAATTGTGCCAGCATTAATCATCAGGGTCGGCTTCGCCAGACCCTGATGGGACACTGAACTTATCAGCTTTACTATGTCCTGTCTGTATCTCGCGAAGAGAATGTTCCGATAGGAATGTCTCATCAGGGTGTCCTATCGGGGAGCCTCAAGCAGCAAATGTCTCAGCGGGGTGTCCCATCGGGGTCTCGCGAAGCGGACCCCGATGTATCAACCTCTTCAACAAATCTCCCTCCGAAAAAAAAACATTTCTCCCTGTCTTTTCCTCCTTGATCTACTTTTCAATACCCGTTACATTTATAGATAGCGCTGCCTCAACGAAGAGCAGATATCCCATCAAAGCCTCACCAAGCGAATGTCCAAATGAAAATGTCTCATCAGTGTCTCGCGAAGTAAATGTCCCACCGGGGAGCCTCGAGCAGCAAATGTCCCAGCGGGGTCTCGCGAAGCGGACCCCGATGTATCAGCCTCTTCAACAAACTTTCCGAAAAAACATCTCTCCCTGTCTTTCCTCCTTGACCTGCTTTTCAATATCTGTTACATTTATAGATAACTATAAATCGCCGCACTGTCCCAACAAAGAGCAAATGTCCCACCAAGACCTCACGAAGCAAATGTCCTATCGCGGTCTCGCGAAGCGGACCCCGATGCATCAGTCCCTTCAACAAAGATCTCTCCGAAAAAAAACATTTCTTACTGTGTTTTCCTCCATGACCTGCATTTCAATACCTCTTACATTTATAAATGGCTATAAAATTTAAACACGAAGATATTTATTCCATGTACTTCTGTACATTCTCCTGCTATGAATGGATTCCTCTATTTGCACTGACAAACGGATATGACCTTGTTTACAAATGGTTCGATGTCCTGAGACAGAAAGGACATGATACGATTGCTTATGTTATTATGCCTAATCACCTGCATACGATTTCCTATTTTCCCGAACCCGGGTTTAATCTGAACACCATTATCAGTAACGCCAAGCGGTTTATGGCTTATAAAATCGTCGAACGGCTGAAAGCCGATAATCAATTCCAATTATTAAACCGATTGAGCTCAGCTGTCTCCCCGCGAGAAAAATCACGCGGACAATTGCATAAGGTATTCAATGCTTCTTTTGATGCAAAAAGCATCTACTCGAACTATTTTTTCCAACAAAAGCTAAACTATATTCATCAGAACCCTGTAAGAGGGAAATGGCAATTAGCGGATCATTATACAACATACGAACATAGCAGCGCTTCGTTTTATGAACTGGGGATAGTAAATAGATTTCAACCGCTTGATTACAGGTTATTATAGAAGATACCTATTCAGCGAGGTCCGCTTCGCGAGACCTCGCTGGGACAGCAGCTTCGCGAGACCCCGCTGGGACAGCCGTCCTGCAAGACCCTCATGGTGAAAGAGCTGGAAAGGGGATTGCTATATAAGAAATAAGGAATAAAAAATAAGGAATGAGAAAGTGGTAGCCTGAGTACTGTTACTTTCTCATTCCTTATTTTTTATTCCTTATTTCTTATTTAAAAAACCAACGAAACAACAGTCTAATAAACCGTCTTCTCAATAAACTCCTTCCTCTTTCCCTTTACTTTTATTTCATAAAATTTATTGAACTCATCATCCGGAAGATCGCCGGGCACCTTCTTCTCCCCCATCAACCCATTGACAATATCATCAAGGGTATTACTATGCCCCACGATCAATGTATTCTTTTTGGCTGCAAGAAGCATTGAAAAGAAAGCTGTATCTGGTACCGGTTTATAATTTTGAACCGGGAGGGAAAACAGATCGGCCGTTGGTTGTGCAGTTGATTTAGCCCTGATTGTATTGGTCGCATAAACGGCAGCAATTTTTTTAGTTGCCAGTAACTCTTTGATCCTTTCCGCCCGGGCCTTCCCCGCATCTGTCAGGGCCACATCATCATTGGTATTCGGAGCAGCCGTAGCTTTTTCTGCATGCCTGATGATATAATAAGAATAACGACTGCAGGAGACACAAAACAACAGAATGACAATGATAAATAGCTTCATTTTTATATGTTTTAACACGCTAAAAATAAACTTCTCTTTCATTTTACAAGTCTTTTTATTAAATTAGGTTAACAAAATTCGCCACTATGAAGTCACTATCCGAAACCTGGTTCGCCGAAGGGTATATCGATTTTGAGCTGAAAAAATACACTCTTCTCGCCTATTTACAGGAGATCAATAAGCAATTCAACGAGCAAAAGCTCTATCCACAGCTTGCAGATGTGATCTTTCATTACCATAATATCGTGGCCTTCCGGGAAAATAAAAAATATTTGCAGGAACATTTTCCTAAAAAACTCACCGGTGTGCAACTGCAGAAATTACAACTACTGTATGAGCAACTGATCGCCGATAACGAATTGATGCAGGAGTTGGAAGACATCATTCATTATTCTGCCGATGTGATGAAGAAAACCATTTCCGATGGAGCAGAGATCTACGAATTTGTAGAAGAAAAGATCAGCATCAATCCCGTCGGCATTATTCCACTCGATACGCAGGAAGGCTATTTCTTTTTGAGCACCGGCACATTCAACAACACCTGCGTGTATCATTACCGGCTTTCTATCTTTGAAAAACATGATGAAAAATACCGGAGTATCAAAACTAGATTTGTCGATAACCGGCAACGCAGCATCAGTAATACTTACGAACACATCAAATCGGAGTTGATCCGCCACTCACGCGACCTTCCCAACCCCGCTGTATACTCTATCGAAACCAACCTTCAATTCCCTGTTGATGAAACCCTGTTACCCATAGCGAAAAGAAGCCTGGTGAAATTCCTGACCGCAGCCTAGAAAGTAATAATAAATAAGGAACAAAAAATAAGGAATGAGAAAGTAACAGTACTCAGGCTACCACTTTCTCATTCCTTATTTTTTGTTCCTTATTTATTATTTATCAATCTCCAACCCCCAATCCCTTCCTTTATTCACAGCCGGTACCCCTTCGGTGATCCAGTGTGCCGGTCTTTCATCTTTCAATAGCCAATCGAAATATTGCTGTTCTCTCACCTGGATATCTTTCCGGTTTCTTCTTTCAATTAGATTATGTGCTTCACCATTATAATTCAATAACCATACTTTCTTTCCCAACCGGCGCATGGCAGTAAACAATTCAATTCCCTGGTACCAGGGAACAGCACCATCCGCATCGTTGGACATGATCACTAACGGTGTTTTTACTTTGGGCAACCGGAATAACGGAGAGTTATCGATATACAATTGCGGTTTCTCCCATAAAGTAGCGCCGATACGACTTTGTGTTTTCTCATATTGAAACTGCCTGTTCAATCCGCTTTCCCAGCGGATACCACCATAAGCGCTGGTCATATTGGCAACCGGCGCACCGGCCCAGGCTGCTTTAAAAAGATTGGTAGCAGTAATAAGATAAGCCACCTGGTAACCACCCCAGCTTTGCCCCTGGATACCAATACGCGTACTGTCAACAAATCCTTTTTTCACCACAGCCCTCGCGCCGCTGACAATATAATTATACGCATCATTACCCGGGTGACCGGTGGTATAATGAATATCAGGCGCAAACACAATATATCCGCGGCTGACAAAGAAAGGAATATTGAGCCGGCTTGGCGTAGGCGCCGGAGCCTGGTAAGTATAAAGCCCGTTACTCAGCGTTTCATAGAAATAACAGATCATCGGGTATTTTCTGGAAGGATCAAAGTTCTCGGGCTTGTACACGATCCCTTCCGATTCTTTCCCGCTATACGCTTTCCATGTAAACAATTCGGCTGTACCCCAGTTATAATCACCCTGCTGTGAATTGATCGAAGAAAGTTTGGTTTCCACACCGGCCGCGTTCAGGATATATATATCCGGTGAAGACGTATAATTCTCTTTGGTATAAATAAGACAGTTGCCATCTTTCGCCCTGTCGACGAAATTATAGGTGAATTTTGTATACACCGGTGAAACGGCTGCCCCCGAAGCAGACGCATTACCGGAAAACAATACCGATGTTTTTGCTGTATTATCGAACCCGCGTAGCAATAAGGATTGATCCCTTTTTATAAAATATTCATCAGGTTCGGTTCGGATATAACGAAATGTATTTTTTGTTTCCCGGCCTTTGTATGTGAATCGCGAAGGATTTCTTTTCGCAGCCGGATCGACCGTCCAGATATCATACCGGTCATAGATGAATACCGTGGAATCACCTTCTGCCCAGGCCATCACCCCATAAGGAGAAGGATCTGTGGGTGAATCATTCTCTTCATCATACAAAGGCACTTTAATCTTTTCCGTAATATTTTTTACACCGTGACCATCCCAGCAGAAATAATTCTTTGCCTTGAAATCATACCATATGATATACTTACCCGTTGATGAAACATACCCTGGTGTTATGATCCCATCCAGGTCCTTTTTGATCAACCGCATAGAATCATTTTCCGGGTCAATAGCATAAACATCTTTGCGGGTGTCTCCTGCCCACTGGCTTTCGATACGTTTACCAAAATCCGTTATTCCTGCAAACTGATCGCCATCACCTTCATTGGTGATAATGATCTGTGGAATTTCCCTGGAACCCAGTTGCACCAGTTTGTTTTGCTCCAGCAGGTAAACAGCCTGGTAATTTCTTTGCAGATCGGTACGCAAGCGGTTCAGTTGTGCTGTCTGCAAATAATCATCATTATAATGCCATACATCTACTTTAGCAAGATCCATATCAACCAGGGTTGTATCCTTCGGAGGCTTGATCGGTGCTGTACCAAAGAATAAACGTTTACCGCTTTTGCTGAAAGACAATACCCCGAATTCACTTATCGTAGACCCCATCGGCATGCCGGCTGTATTTTTATCGGCCAGTAAAACAGCCGAATCCATTCCTTCTTTATAATACCATACCTTATAAAACTTCTGCAACTGTTTAGGCTTTGCTTCTCTTTCTGCTACCCAGGCGGCCTGCTGCCCGTCTTCTGCCATAGCGAAATACCGGAAGTCGTTGATACCACGGCTGATCGTATCTGCAAATCCTTTGTGCAGATCGAAATACAATACCGATACTTTACTTGAAGAATCTTTGGGATTACGTGATTGGGCCACTAACAATTTTTGCCCGTTTTTACTGAACCCGTAATCCAGTACATACCTGAACCATGTTTCTTCACCGGTACGCAGGTTGTGCAGGACAAGATCGGTACCCGTCTTTGTTACAGAGGAAGAAGTATCCGTTTCATCGGCATCTCTTGCAATGCTATACATTTCATCATCGCGGTTATTACTATTGCTTACTTTCTTTGCGGGTATCGATTCTATATAAGCGCGGAGTGAATCGATCACGCGTTGAAGACTATCTGCTTTCTTATCCGTTGCTTTGGTTTTTGCAGCGGGCTCCGGTTTCTTATCAAGATGATACGCGACCCATCCATAACTTTTCTCTGGTGTCTTATAACTTTTCACCTTCGCTGTTTTCCATACCGTATCTTTTCCCAGTTCGATGATCGCCAGGGAATCACCGGTAAGCTCTTCCGGTTTTTTCTTTTTGATCTTTGCCTCGCGGGTATCCTTGAAAAAAGGTTTGATCCTGAAAATAAGATACCGGCTGTCTTCCGTGATCAGCGCATTATATCCCCGCGAAACTGTTTTCTTATACTTCGTATCGGCTGACTGGATCACGAGTTCATTATCGCCTTCCTGCGGATTGATCGTATACACGACCCATTTTCCATCGTTACTGATCAATTTTTCTGTAATGCTTTGCCAGCCATCATACACTGTATGATCAAGAGGTTTTTTCTGGGCAAAAGAAAATATAGCTGTTAGTGTCAGCAAAGGGAGCAAACCGATTTTTCTCATTTATCGAATTTTGATGCTTAAAGTTAAGGAAATTGAGAAGAGTGGTGAGCGATGAATAGTCAATGGTGAATAGTGAATTTGCTCCGCTCACCGCTCTCATTCTTTCCTTCCCACTATTATTCCATACCCCCACAATCCCCTCTTCATTCCCAGGCGCTGGTATTTGCAGGCGCGGATATTCCCTTTTTGTACAGGCGTTGCAGGGCGGGAAAAGTTGATCTTTTTCCATAATAAGTAGAGGGAGGCCAGGAAATAAAACCGATATAGCCGCCGCGAAGAATGAGCCGTTTCCCTGGAGATATCACGGTATTGTATATTACTAAAACCTGCATCCTTCATAAAAGAAGTAAACCGATCCGGCGTTTCCAGGTAATTCACCTGCCATCCATCGAGCCATTGACGGATGACAGGATGATCATTGTTCTCATACCGGCTGACAAAACCGTCTGCTACGATCAATCTACCACCCGGTTTTAACAACCGCCATGCTTCCTTTATAAATGTTTCTTTGCTATCGGCATAACAAATGCTTTCACATCCCCATACTACATCAAAACTTTCAGCTGGAAAATCAGTTGCACAATAATCCATTCGTTTAAAATCAACCAGCTCCGTTACTTTTTTTATGCCTGCATTCTTATTAGCCTGGGCGACCTGTTTATCACTAAGCGTAATGCCCATCACTTTTGCTCCTGTTGCAGCCGCTATAAAGATCGAACTGCCTCCTACTCCGCAACCGGCATCCAGAACCTTATCGCTGGAACTGATCCCTGCGGTTTCAATCATGATTTCATTCATACGCAATAAAGAAGCGGGAAAGGAATTGACCTTTTCATCCCAGTATCCATAATGAATAGCAAGACTGTTATCGAGGTCCCAGGAATCACGATACGCATGCTCCGTTGTATTATAATATTCAATTATTTTATTATGATATTCCTTTTTGTCCATGCGAGAGTTTGCGTTCCTGTTTAATGAGTAAAAATATATGGATAAGCAAGGCCACACCGATCACGGCAAAACCATAATAAAAAGAAGTACTGAGAAATTTATTTTCCTTGTAAATAATAAATGCGAGCAGAATGCCATAGACGGGCTCGAGATTATAAGTCAGGTTGACAGTAAACGCCGATAATTTTTTCAGGGCATAACTGGAAAGCTGGAAAGCGAGCACCGAACAAAAAAGCGCCAGCACCAACAACCATAGCAGGTTCATTTTATCCGGTAAAAAATCAGTGACAGGAAAACGCTGCAGATAAAAAGGAAGGAAGGCCGACAAACTGATAAAACCACCTGTTTGTTGCCAGGCCAGCATGGTTTGCACATTGGTTCTTTTCAAAAACTCACGGTTATAGATCGGGAATAATGATCCGAGCATGGACGATATCACACCAAAGATGATCCCGTTTTTATACTGTGTATCGAAATGAAAGATGATATAAATACACAGGATGGTTATCAATCCCAATACCAATTCTGTTTTATGAA
>CAMLGR010000171.1 GCA_946479615.1 uncultured Bacteroidota bacterium
AGAATAAATATAGAGAGGAAAAACGAGGTAAAAATCAACCCTTTTTATTTGCTTCTGCTGTTGCGTTTTTTTGGATTTTTTCTAACTCCTGCACTTCAATCTGGTCACCGGGACGAAAAAGAGCTTTCTTATTAGCTATCAGGTCACTTATATCTAAAAAAGGAACTTTTATGCCATCAAAGATTGCTTTCGCGGCTCGTTGATAGCAATCTTCAAAAAATTGGTCTTCAAGACCTTTAACTGATGTCATAATATCCAGAACAATTCCGCCAGCTCCATTTAATTGCGTCCAGCCGAGACTAAAATTTATAGTTTCCAGGGATGTATGAGTTCCATATCCTAATTGAGCAAAAGCCCTGATTAAATTTTGCCTGTTCTCTGGCTCATCTTTAAGCCAAATCCCAGGATCAAAATACCCCCATGAATAAGCCTGAATATTTACCGCAATTCCACCAACCATTATATATTTTACATGATGCTTATTCAGAACTTTCCAAAATTCTAATAGTTCCTTATCAACTGTTTCCGCACGATTGTTTTCCTTAATTTTCCTGGCAGAAGAAAGCATTTTGCTAATCCGCCTCATTCTACAGAATAGATGGAATTTCGCCATATCACTTCGCTCAATATCCTGCTTCAGGTTATACAATTCTGCTTCTTCCTGCGAAGAAAAAGTTCTGATAAATGATCTCTGATCTATAAAGTCTTTGCTATTGTCTTCGTGATTATTCATCACTGCAGAGTTACCGGTTATTGATAAACCAGCCTCATTTTACCGGATGTTTTTCAAACTGCATTTCATGTAGTTTAGCGTAGAAACCGCCGTTTTTTAACAGTTCTTCATGGGTGCCAGCCTCTTTCAATTCCCCTTTATCCAACACAATGATCTTATCGGCCTTACGGATGGTCGATAACCGGTGAGCAATTACGATCGCCGTTCTTCCATTAATGAGTTTGTCGATCGCCTGCTGGATCAGTTGCTCACTCTCCGTATCTACCGAAGAAGTCGCTTCATCGAGAATAAGCACAGAAGGATTGTATAATAACGCACGTATAAACGATAACAATTGCCGCTGACCCAACGATAAGGTTGCGCCTCTTTCCATGACATTATAATCATAGTTACCCGGCAATTGCATAATGAAATCATGCATGTCGATCAGCTTAGCTGCTTCAATAACACGTTCTCTCGAGATCTCTTCATTACGCAAGGTGATATTGTCAAGCACCGAACCGGAAAAAAGAAATACATCCTGCAGCACCACGCCAATGTTTCTTCTTAAATAATCAAGATCATATTTCTCTACGTTCACATCATCGATCCGTATCGCTCCTTTTTGAATATGATACAACCGGTTCAGCAAACTGATAATAGTTGTCTTCCCGCTTCCTGTATGCCCCACTATCGCTACTGTTTCACCAGGATTGATGGAGAAACTGATATCTTTTAAAACATAATTCTCTTTCGCATATGCAAACCATACTTTTTCCAGTTCC
The DNA here is from genome assembly GCA_946479615.1 of uncultured Bacteroidota bacterium. The sequence continues at coordinate 1,498 of CAMLGR010000171.1, forward strand.
ACTTTTCCTTTCATCGGACCGGCGGGCTTATAAGCAGTAGGATGGGATTCCGGTATAAAATCTTCATTGTCCAGCACCTTGAATACCCTGTCGCTGGCTACCACTCCCATTTGCAGTACATTGAATTTATCAGCAAGTACCCGCAAGGGTCTGAATAAAAGATTCAAACAAAGAATAAATGAGATCACAATGCCCTGCTGACTTTCCTGGAGTTGCAATGCTTCCTTGGCCGTCCACCAAACGATCAGGCCGGTTGATAAGGCGAGCACAATTTCTACGATCGGGAAGAAAACGGAATACGCAAAGATGGCTTTGATATTTGCGTTGCGGTGTTCACGATTGATCTTTTTAAATTTATCAAACTCTCTTTCTTCCGATGAAAAAGCCTGCACTATCTGCATACCCGTTAAATGTTCCTGCACAAAAGCATTCAGGCTAGACACCGCATTTCTTACCTTAAAAAAAGAACGGTTAATGCTTTATTTAAAATAATAGGTAGCAATAATAATGATCGGAAAAGGTATCAGGGCGATCAGTGTAAGTTGCCAATCTACTATGAACATATAAGTGAGCACACAAACAATTGAAAGAAGATCGGCGATAATAGGCACCAATCCTTCTGCAAAAATTTCATTGATCGCTTCAATATCATTGATCGTACGGGTAGTAAGTGTGCCGATCGGTGTTTTATCAAACTGTGAAAGATTTAATCCCAATACTTTTTTATAAACCGCTACGCGGATATCTTTTACTACCGATTGACCCAACCAGGCCGTCGTAAAAGAAAACCAGAAACGCATGGCCGTTTCTATAAAAATGATCCCCACTTGTATCAAAGTGATCCTGATGACCATTTCTTCCAGGGAATTGGCAATGTATTTATTTACGGTAAGCTGGATCAGCAGCGGTCGTACCGGCGTAATAAACGCCAGCAGGATTGCCAATACTACCGATAAGTAGAATTTTTTCTTGTAAGGAGCGGCATACCGAAATACACGCCTCAATACTGCAATGTCAAACTTTTTAGATGTGGTCTCCGCCATGCTGGGTAAAAGAAGATGCAAATGTAAGCCTGATCGCCCACAGTCCTGCAGCCGGCTGTCGTCAATCTTTTATATGATGCTGTATTACACTCAAAACCCGGAGTAAAGTTGCTATTTGCAAACCGATGGCTGCCGACTAACCTACTGTTCCTCTTCCTCCCCGCCCATCGATTTTTTATATGCTTTGATAAAAATGGCTCCCAGGTTTTTGTAAGGAGGTATATAATCCTCAAACCCTTCGATTGTAGCTTTTGATTTGAATTCTTTCCAGAAAGGTATCCAGTCGATATTATTGCCGTTGCGCAGTTTTTCTGTCAGCAACTGGAAAAATGGCTTGTTGATCGCTGCTTTCCCGATCTGCTTGGAAGCAATGATATGCGCATCTTCTGATTTATGCAGGATGGAATCGATCAGGTTAAACCCACCACAGGAACCCATAAATACAATCCGTGATGAAGGATCCATATACCCGATCGTGGAATTAGCGAAATAACTATGACCCCGGTGGATGGTAATGGTAGGATGTAAATTATTTTTTTGCAGGTACGCTACCAATGCCTGCTGCGCCTGGTCATCTTCACCTGTTTCCTCCGGCAATGGCTTGTTGGCATAGATAACGACCGGTTTTCCCTTGATCGATTTAATCGTGATCCATTGCTTATTGCTGCGATCGATCACCCAGTTACCGGAAGGGAACATATTCTGAAAACCGACAAATATTCCCTGGCCATCTTTATCACCATAGAAAAATACCTGCGCAATCACATCACCATTTGTATTGGTAAGTGAAGAGAAGGGCACACTGTATACCGGCGGTATACCCAATTCTTTTGTGAGGTCGATATTTTTGGTAGAATCCGCCGACAGGAATAATTTATTCAGGATATTATAAATAACAATACCGCGTTGGTTGTTCTGTTCGATATTCCGTTTATAGTTTTCCTGTACCAACGATAATACTTCAGCACCCAGCTTGGGATTTGTTTCAATAATACTTGCATACGAATCCGCTACATCCACCCCGTCTTCCAGTCCTTCCGTTCTTTCCAGTCTTCCCACAAATGCTTTCATCAGGTCAGCAGCATCTTCATGATTGGGAAATGAGTTTAAAAAATTACCCAATGTATTATAAGCAGCTGCCTGGCTGATAAATTTCCGGTAACGGTCAAAGTGCAATGTTTTCAACAACGAATCACCACGGTTACCAATCTTTTTCATCATCAGGGGATATACACCATTGGTATAACTGGAGGTATAAATAAGCCCGTCTGTCAGTACAGCGAGATAATATAATTCAGTAGCAGATAATGGCTGAATGCAACGGAAACGAACTGCATCAGGTTCCGTATGCAATCCATTGATCGTGGTTACAAAAATATCTTTGGCCTTTTTTTCCAGTTTGGCGGTCAATTCTTTAAAAGCAATCGCAGTATCACGGTTCAATGTTCTTTCTACATAATCCATTTGTGTTTTTACCAGCATCTGGTAATAAAGCACCGAATCCTTCTCCGCTACATCGATCTCTTCAAAGGTCATTTTACCTTTTACAATATTATCCAGGAAAGGGAAATATTGCTGACCGCTTTTACTCTTCGCCATTCTTACCACCGCTTTCACAAAATCATCATTGATATTGCGGATGACCGAACCCAGTTTATCGGAAGCCTGCGCATAACTATATAATTGCGCCGGGTATTTTCTTGATACCGCTTTGATAAGACTGTCAGCAAATGGCACATCCGGGTTACTTCTCAGGGTGATGAAAGTCTGGGCCGGGTGCATCGTACAATATTTTAAGACAAGTGCATTTTTAACTTCCCTGTAGCCGGGATTTTTATCAAAAATGCCTGATTCGATCACCGCTGTCCCTGCATCATAAGGCATAGGATCAATCACGGGAGCAATACTTTGTCCCAGCCTGTCCTTATCCATACATTGCTGGTAAGCAGCCAATATGGTCGGCAATTGCAGGATATTTACTTTCCGGGTTCTCCAGTTTAGCCGGATATAGTGTAGCATATTTGCCACACCAGTCAGGTAATTCACTTTTAAACGATGGTCAAGTAAAGAATCCGTTTCAATTTTATATTGCAATTCATCGACGTTCCCGAATTTCTTCAGCAGGCGGCTGAGCAGGAAATTGACTTCCTCGTTGGGAGAGACCACAAACTCGTTATCGGCCTTGCCATCAGAGGCCAGCAAGGCCTTTTGTTCCCTGTCTATCGCTTCGTGATTGATCAGGCGCCTGAATTCCGGCTGAAATTTCCGAAGGGCCTCGGTATCGGCCTGGGCAGTAGTAACAAGGGTAACGGCCAGGAGACCTGAGAGCAGTAAGACGTATTTAAGGGTTGCGGTCATAAGAATAAAGTGCAAATTTAATATGCAGGTCTGACATATACAGCTAATTGCCTGCCATATACTTATAGACGTTTTAAAGGCCAGATGGTTGGTTCGCCCCGTTTATAGATAATCCGTTCAAAATCATGCATTGAGTATTAACTTATCATTAAGTCTGCGTAAACAGAAGCTACCCGATTTCCCTGCCAGCTAAAATCCAAGTAGGTTTGCGAAAACTTTTACCCGCATGGAAAATAAGGGCCATAAGGTGCTGATAGCAGATGACGAGCCGGATATATTGGAAATCCTGAAATATAACCTGACCGGCGAGGGATATGAGGTGTTTACGGCAAAAGATGGCGATGAAGCATTGGAAAAAGCGCGTCGTTCCCAACCCGACCTAGTTGTCCTGGACGTAATGATGCCTAAAAAAACAGGCGTGGAGGTTTGCCAGATACTACGGGCACAACCCGCTTTCAAAGAAACACTGATCATTTTCCTGACGGCAGTCAACGACGAAAGCACACAAATAAAGGGATTGGAAACAGGCGCCGATGATTATGTAAGCAAACCGGTAAGTCCCAAAGTATTCATGAGCCGTGTCAACGCACTCTTCCGCCGGTTGAATAAAAAAGAGGTCAAGACGCTTAAAATAGATAACCTGACCATCGATCCGGAAAGATTTATTGTGCAGGTAGGCGACAACGATATCATCCTGGCCAAAAAAGAATTTGAATTGTTGTACCTGCTGGCACAAAAACCGGGACGTGTTTTTCTTCGCAATGAAATACTCAACCAGGTCTGGGGCAATGAAGTGATCGTAGGAGACCGCACGATCGACGTTCATATCCGCAAGATCCGCCAGAAACTCGGTATCGATTGTATTACCACTGTGAAAGGAGTTGGCTATAAGTTTGAATTGTAACTGTTGAATGCTAAATGCCGGGCGAATGCATTGCGACCATCACCCATTTAAAATTCAACACAACATTCAAAATTGCTGACCCCCATTGCATAGTTTTGCTCAACCATGTTTTCTACCAAAAACATATCTCCCCGCCAGCTTTCTTTTTTTACAGCGCTTATGCTTGCTGTTCCTATCAGCCTGCTGGTATTCCTGTATCAAAAAACATGGTTGCCTACCCTGCTGTCTTTCCTCGTTGTATTGCTGGGTGGTTATTTTCTGATCTCTTTTGTACTGGGTCGTTTTATTTATCGCAAGATCAAACTGATCTATAAATTCATTTATGATACAAAGGCGACAAAAAGAGAAGAAACTTATTACAAATATGTACTGCCGCAAAAAAGTATCGATGAAGTAAGGGAAGATGTGGAAGCCTGGGCTGAAAAAAGAAATGAAGAGATCGAATTGCTTCGTGCGAATGAACAGTTTCGCAAAGAATTTTTACAAAACCTTTCGCATGAATTCAAAACACCGGTATTTGCCATACAGGGATATGTAGATACATTACTCAATGGAGCTATGGAAAACCCGGAGGTGAATAAACGGTTCCTGGAAAAAACAGCCAGCAACGTAGAAAGGCTGACCAACCTGCTTACCGACCTCGATGAAATATCCAAACTGGAAAGAGGTGAACTGAACCTGCTCAAACAGAATTTCGTTATCCAGGACCTGGTGAAAGAAACATTCGAAAGTATTTCCATTATGGCCGAGCAACGCAATATCCGTTGCATGATCAAAAAAGGCTGTGAATCGCCGTTGGTTGTTTTTGCTGATAAGGAAAAGATTCGGCAGGTATTATCCAACCTGGTTGAAAATTCCATCAAATACGGAAAGCAAAATGGCAATATCACAGCCAGTATGTATAATATCGATGACAAGCATATTCTTATTGAAATAGGAGATGATGGCATTGGCATCCCCGAAAAATACCTCCAGCGTGTATTCGAACGCTTTTATCGTACTGATGAGGGTCGTACCCGCGATGTTACAGGAAGCGGGCTTGGCCTGGCTATCTGCAAACACATCATCGAAGCGCATGGCGAAACCATCCATGTCCGCAGCCGGGAAGATGTAGGTACTACTATTGGATTTACACTTGAAAGAAGAAAGGACTGACCATAAGGTCTATGTGAAACCTATGTTCCTATGTGCCTATGTGGTAAGATTACGCAAGGCTATTATAGTTCTATAGCAGATTGGCGTAGGTCACCACATAGGAACATAGGTTTCACATAGATATTACAACCATTTGCACTTATAGAATATAGTTTTGAATTTATTATACAAAGAATACTTCCCGGTGACAAAATAAAACTTATGAAACAAGAAATCCTTCCCGCCGTAGCAGCGGCGATCTTTGACAGCAACGGCCATATTTTATTACAAAAAAGAAAAGACGTGGATCAATGGGGATTGATTTCCGGTCATGTAGAATTTGGAGAAACCGTAACCGATGCTATCGTACGCGAGATATTCGAAGAAACAAATGTTACCGCAACGATCAAACGATTTATCGGGGTTTATTCATTACCTCCCACCCAAACTTATCAATATGCCAATAAAACGGTACAATACATCACTTCTTATCTTGAAGCGCGGCTGGATGGTTCTATCGCTGTTGATTTTTCAAATGAAGAAACCAGTGAATTAAGATTTTTCGCACCTGATGAGATTCCCACGGAACTGGCATTGCTTAATCCCGACTGGCTGAACGATGCATTGGATAAGACAGGGGCTGTTTTTGTCCGCTGATCAAATTCTTCTCCCACCAATGCGGCGATCGTTCCGGCTATTTGCTGCTGGTATAATTGCTGATCTTCTTTCATTTCTCCCACCGGTGATATTCCCGGACCGATCATCGCCAGCCATGTCTGCGAAGATCCCCTGATAAAAGCGCTGTGCGAAGTCCATTTGCAGGTACGGCTGCCACGCCCGTGATCGGTGGTAATTAAAATAGTGGAATTGTCTTTATATCCGGGTGTACTCTGTATCCAGTGCCATAGTTCCGCGATCATCCGGTCTATCCTGTTGGCCTGTTCGAGATAAAGATCATAACGTCCCTGGTGGGCAAATTCATCTGTTTCCCCAAGACCGATAAGCACCACTCTCGGTTTTTGTTGCTGTATGTATTCTTTTGCTGTCAGGAATGTAAGCTGGTCATGCCGCGTTTCTCCTTTATTATAAACTGCATCCGTTTGTACGGCATTGATCAGTTGTTGTTCATCGGAAATATCACCTTCCATATTTTCATAGCCACTGTTGATCAGCATTCCATTCCGTTCCTTGTTTAAGATAAAAGGAAATACATCCCATGAAGTAAAGGCGACCACTTTTCCCCGGAACTCTTCCTTGCTATCGAGGTATTCCAGCACATTCATGTTATCGTTCTTCTTTTTCTTATTGGAAGAAACACGGATATCGGTATGACCCGTGAATATTTCATTGTAACCAGGATAGGAAAACCGGAACAGGTTGGCCGTATTCACTTTATTATCAAAATGACGGTTGCCATACAACTGGCCCTTTGAAGCAATAATGTTCCAGAAAAAAGGAAGGAGTTTTTTACGGCGGATGACAGGATCATCGTCCCAATACATCATTTTCATCGTGGCGGTATCAGGAGTGTAAGCTGTATCATTCAGTAAGGAGGCATCGGCGCCGGTAAATATTTCCTGCCAGCGAAATCCATCGATCGTAATGATAAAAAGATTACCCGCGGGCTGCACGGCTATCGGCTGCGGATTTTTCCATCCACCCCGCTGTGCAAGCGGAAGAGCGGAGAATAAAACGATACAGGTTATTAAGCTTTTCACGCGTAACGGTTTTGTAAAAAAAGAAAACCTATATAACCGGGTCGTTAACCGGCGGTCAATAAATTGTTATTAAAAACACTATGGTTACATTTTGGTAACATATTCATCATCTTTCGTTAACTGCAACGAAATGTTCAGTTAATAACTGTTTATGAGTTTTACAAAACCTTACGAATGCAAAAGCGCCCTGTAGATGTAGCCGTGATCTCCGATCTTCACTTAGGAACCTATGCCTGCCGTGCCGCCGAGTTCCTGGCATACCTGCAAAGTATTGCTCCCCGTTTATTAATCCTGAACGGAGATATCATCGATGGCTGGCAATTCAGCAAACATTATTTCCCTCCTTCGCATATGGCCATTATCCAGGAAATATTCTGGCTTCTTTCCAATGGCACACGCGTGA
>CAMLGR010000172.1 GCA_946479615.1 uncultured Bacteroidota bacterium
TTTTAAATAGCTAGACATATACAAGCAGTTTTAGTTTTTAGCAAGCAAGCACAGAGTTAGGCAAAACGTGGGGTTGCCTGTTGACGGCAACCCCTTTTGCTTTACTTGTGCCGACAGACTTAACAAACTCCAATAAATTTTACTCATTTCCGGCTGTTCACACAGTCATCGGTATTTTTTATTGTTCAAGATTTAAATTTATTGTTTGAGATGAGAGTTAAACGCCTGGTATTAATCATATGCATTGTAATATTTTATATTCATGCTTCTTCACAAATCAAAACAATTCCCGTCCCTGTCAATAAAATATGGGAAAGAGCGGTCATTGTTCCCGCCACTTCCTTTACACAAGGTGTAAAACAGTCAGTTATTTCTCTTAAGGGCACCTGGAAGATCACAACTACACCTCCCTCGGATTTCTGGAAAAATGAAACAGATTTTTCTTCCTGGAAAGATATTCCTGTACCCGCCCAAATAGATATGCAGGGCATTCGCACACAGGCAGGAAAAGAATTTGCCTATAAAACAAGAATAAAAATCCCATCCGATTATTCCGGTAAAAGAATATTCCTTCGTTTCGAAGGTGTATCCGGTATTGCCAAAGCTTATATTAATGGCTCTTTTTTAAGAGAACATTTCGGAGGATTTAATATATGGACCTGCGACATCACGGATTTTGTAAAACCAGGTGATGAAGCATTACTGACCTTAGGTGTTACTGATCCTCCTGTTGAAAAAGTTACGTCAGGATTTGATGCAGGAGGTGTTATCCGTGATGTAAAGCTCATGGCAGTAGCGAACGATTATTTATATCGCTTTAATGTAGAAACGGATTTTGACAGCCAATATAAGAATGGTACCATGAAAGTATGGCTGGGTGCACATTTTAATAAAAATCAAAAAGCAAGTATTCGTTTACGATTAAAAGATCCAAAAGGAAATGCAGTTGTGATAAGCCCTGCATCATATGATCTTTCAAAAAGTAATGATGAGGTCATCCTTCAGGTACCTGTTTCCTCTCCGGTAAAATGGGATGCGGAGCATCCGGAACTATATACACTCGAAGTCAGTGTAATGGATGGAAATACTGTCGCACAAACAGTCATTAAGAAAGTAGGATTCCGTAAGATCGAATTACGCGGTACCAAAATGTTTATTAATGGCAATGAGATTAAATTACGTGGAGCTGGAAGATTTGACAGTGATCCGGTCTATGGTCGTTACCTGTCTGATGAAGAATCATGGAAAGAAGTGCAGATGTTGAAGAATGCTAACCTGAATTTTGTTCGACCTTCATGTTATCCTGCTACAGAAGCATATCTCGAAGCCTGCGATAAATTAGGACTATATGTACAGGTAGAAAATTCAGTTACATTTTGCAGAAGTGCGCAGAAGGATGCCGCATTGGCACCTCTTTTTCTCAGCCAGATGGCTGAAATGATTGAAACAGTACGCACACATCCGGCAATCATTATTTATGAATTAGCGAATGAGACGGGTTATGGTGTCAATATCGGTACTTCTTATAGATATACAAAAGCAGAAGATCCGACACGTCCTGTTATTTATAGCTGGTCGCAAAGTGTGCCGGCCGGTGAACCATGGCCGTATGATATATTCAGTTATCACTATCCCGATTGGGATGTTGATCTCGGTAAGGCAGGCGTAGCTGTTTTCAATAGCCGGCAGGCAAGACCATTACCTGTAGGAATGCCGATCCTTCATGATGAATATGCGCATGGATCTTCTTATTACCAGGAACCATTGGCAAGAGATCCTGACATGAGAGAATCATGGGGAAAGAGCTTGAAAGTATTCTGGGAAAAAATGTTTACAACAGAAGGATGCCTGGGCGGATCTATGTGGGCAATCATTGATGAAAATGCCGGTGGTGCATGGGCCTACGAGTGGGGAGCCATTGATCTGTGGCGCAGAGAAAGACCAGAGTACTGGCATTTCAGGAAGGCATATTCTCCTATACGTGTAAAAGATGAACCAGTTAATAACCCCGGCTCCGGTAAAGCATTATTCATACCCGTAAAGAACTGGTATGATCATACCAACTTTAATGAACTGACTATACAATGGACAGTTGGTAATCAATCAGGTAAGATAAAAGGGCCTGCTATAAAGCCACATAGTGAAGGGATAGTACAAATTCCTGCACACAGTTGGAAAAACGGCGAAGTAGTTAATCTTAAGTTCTATGATATTTATAATAAACTTATCGATGAATTCAGTTTGCCAATTGGCAGCGAGACAATCGCATTCGCAGATATAAAGGGGCCAATGCCTTCCTTTAAACAGGATGACAAAAAAATATCTGTTACAGGAAAAGATTTTGAAATTGTATTTAGGAAGTCAGATGGGTTAATTGAAACAGGTATATACAAAGGGAAACAGGTAATCAAAGGCGGACCTTATTTCAATCTTATAGGTGGGGAACTTGGAACATGGAAGCTACGTAATATGTATATTAAGCCCGCCGATAAGGACGCAGTGGTGGTAACAATTGCCGGTGCTTATGATTCTACCGAAGTCACATTTGATGTAACTATCGACGGTACAGGATTGATCAATACCGAATATACATTGGGCAGGTTTCATGTACCAGTACCATTGCCAAGAAAAATTCCCTGGAATAATCAGGATGCAGGAGGTTTTGAAGAAGTAGGAGTATATTATTTACTCACTGGTGATGTAGATAAATTATCGTGGAAACGCCATGGCTTATGGTCGGTTTACCCGGCTGATCATATTGGCCGTATCGAAGGCACAGCCAACCGGTATGGTACAGGTCCCCCAAAAATATTTGGTAAAAAACCAATGATACCATGGTATCAGGATGAAAGGGACTTTAGTGTATTTGGTCAATATGATATTGGTGGCAGAGGTACAAATGATTTTCGCAGTATGAGGGAAAATATTTTCTATGCTTCAGCAATAGCTTCAAAAGATAATGTACAGGTAAGAGTAGAATCAAATGGCACACATGCAGTAAGAATGGAAGTAAAACAGGATAAATCCGGATGGATTGATAATACTGATCCTGTTGTAAAATATACCGGCTCTTGGGAACCGGCCGCTGACAGTCTTGACTTTTATGGAACAAAAGAAACCCGGAGTACTAAGGCGGATGATTATGTAGAATATACATTCACTGGTCCAGGTATCGCCTGGATAGGTTCCAAAGGAAGGGCATTTGGTACAGCCGATGTATATATCGATGGAAAACTTGACGCAGCAGATCTGAATTTTACCAACCGCGGAGGCGGTGCCATGCCCCAGGCAGTAATTTATAGTAAAGAGGGATTGCCCAATGGTACGCATACTATTAAAATAGTAGCCAAACAAGCACCACAATTTCCAGGGGCACGGCCGAGAAATAATAATAACAATGCTCCAAGACCAGTCAGTGTTCCACTTGATGCATTCCAGGTATTAGATGGGAAAGCGGGCAGCGAAGTGAAGCTGATCATTAATAATCTGTGGAACCACAGTAAGCTGGGGTTAGGAAATTATATGAAAGATCCAATCCTGATTGGCTCGCAATACAGGAATAATGTATCGTTCAGATTAATGGATGTAAAGTAAGAACAATGAAACTGAGAGCACTTTTAATAATGAGTATTGGCAGTTTACTAGTACCGACGATTATTCAGGCGCAAAAAAAAGCGACGGTAAAAGAAAAAGTTTATCGTGATAAGAACGGCATCATCCGCTGGACCCATACCAAACAGGAAGTGGCATTGTTTGGAGCCAATTACGCTCTTCCATCAGCTTGTGATTATAGGGCCGCTGGTTATGTAACCAATGACAGGAAGAAAGTAGTTGATCAGGACATGGCACACTTTGCAAGAATGGGTTGGGATGGTATGCGATTATGCCTTTGGGGTGATTATGAGAATACTGATTATGATGGAAATCTATTGAACAATGATCATCTTAATCTACTGGACTATGTCATCTTCAAAGCAAAGGAGAGAGGTATTTATTTTTTATTAAGCCCTATTGTTACATATAGTTCACAATGGCCGGATGCTATGCAGGATACGGTCAATGCCAAAGGATTCTCTACCCATTTTAAGAAATCAGAGCTCGGCACAGATAGCAAAGCTATTGAAGCACAACAAAATTACCTGCGACAGTTGCTGAATCATGTTAATCCCTATACCGGTGTAGCATTGAAAGATGAACCGAATATCCTTTTCATTGAAATGATCAATGAGCCATGGCATCATAGTAATGATGTGGCAGGTTCGGTAAAGTATATTAATGCACTGGTGGATGCGGTAAGAAGTACTGGTTGTAAAAAATTGGTTTTCCATAATCTCAGCCAGGATTTTAACATGGCAGCACCTATGCAGCAATCTAAGATAGAGGGTGCAACTTTCGCATGGTACCCTTCAGGATTGAATTCAGGAGGCACATTAAGTGGTAATTATTTACCAGTGGTAGATGATTATTCACTTATGCTGAAACCTGAATTAAAACAATTGAGTCGTATAGTATATGAGTTTGACTCACCTGACCTGCTGACTGGATTTATGTATCCTGCTATGGCACGTACCTTCCGTTCGGTAGGAGCGCAGTTTGCAGCCATGTTTTCTTATGATATGCTGGCAACTGCTCCTTACAATCTGGGGTGGCAGACTCATTACCTGAATATGGTGTATACACCTGTTAAAGCAATCAGCGCTATCATCGCAGGTGAAGTAATGAAGAACATCCCTATGTACACAAAGTATGCAAAGTATCCGGCCAATACCTTATTCGGTCCATTTCATGTTGATTATACAAACAATCTCGGTGAAATGGTGACTGATGAGAAGTTTATGTATACTAATAACACTGTTACTAACCCCTCTAGTATATCATCCCTCAGGAAGATTGTTGGGTATGGTTCATCGCCCGTAGTAGCATACGAAGGCAAAGGCATTTACTTCCTGGATAAAATAAAAGATGGCGTATGGCGTCTTGAAGTATATCCTGATGCACTACAGGTAGATGATCCATTTAAAATGCCAAGCCCCGGTAAAGTAGTGACACGTACGATCAGCCGGGCATGGGCGATGACGATAAACATTCCTTCGTTAACCAAATCGTTTGTAGTAGAATCGTTGAATCAAGGGAATACATACAGTACAATAGCCAGAGACGGGCAGATCATCATAAAACCTGGTGTATACATATTAAAAGCTGATAAGAACTTTTCAAACAATGAATTGCCCGCTAAGATCGGACAGGTAAACATGAATGAATTTGAATGCCTGGCTGATCAATCATTGCCATTACAGGTAATCGCTGATTATAACCAAGAATATCTTACTGATAAACCTGTTATCATTTCGGCTAATGTATACAGCCAGAAAGATCCGGAATCTGTTACTCTCTATTATAAAACAGGCAATAGCAATCGTTTCTTCCCTGTTCGTATGCAAAAGGATAAAGGCTATACATATAAGGCGGTTGTTCCTGCTCACAGAATTCCTGAAGGATGGATTAACTTCTGTATCGTCGTGAAGGATGATACCCAAGCAATCAATTTTCCATCAGGTATTGATAAAAGTCCAGCTGACTGGGATTATTATGGCAGTGCTACCTGGACATCCAAAATAGTAAAATCAAATAGTACACCTCTGCGTCTCTTGTATGCAGCAGATGATGCCGGGCAGTTATCATTTACGCGGATCGGCGATGGCATCCGGACTGGCATTTATAAGATGATTCCTGCTTCCAATACTGGCGAAGCGGCTTTTCACCTGGAACTTCCTTTAAGTTATGATAAGACACTGGATGATTATACATTGTCTGTTCCAGTCACGAGCAAGATCAAGGCACGTGATGATATAGCCACCGCTCAATCATTATTGCTTAACGTAAGAGGAGAGAATCAAAAGCAGGATGCCTATATCACATTGGTAGAAAATGATGGTACCAGCTGGAGCAGCAGGATTGAGCTGAGTAAAGATTGGAAAACTGTCAAAATTCCTTTGGATCAATTAAAGTCTTCCCGTGGTGTCATGTTGCCTTTAGGTTATCCGGGCAGATGGGATTATTGGTTTACGGCTGCTGATGGCAGAGGCGGCGCCTCAGATCATATCCACATGGATAAAGTAGATTGGATACAGCTTTCTGTCAGGCAAAGTAATATGAAGCAGGAAGATGCAAAAGACAATTCATGGATCGACATTACTTCTGCTATTATTTCATTTGAAAAATAGCTAAACCTTGCTAATATGAAAAATATCACAAAACTTATTCCCATATTGTTTTTGTTGCTGGTTATTTCCTGTGGAAAAAAGGGAGGTGGTTCAGGACCTGTTGATCCACCTGTTGACAATAACACTATCAAAAATGCTGGCTTTGAGGCCAATGGTGCCAATCAAAGTCCATCCAACTGGTTGACAGAAGGAACCGCTGATGCTGATTTCACGGAAGCAGGCTCTTCATATGGTACGTACGCGCTCACCCATAAAAAGAACAGTAGTTACCAGGTATATACTTATCAGAATATCACTGGTCTTGCCAATGGTATTTATACATTGACTGCATGGATACAAAATGGTGGCGGACAAAATGCATGTTATCTTTCTGCCAAAGAGTATGGCGGTGGTGCTGAGCGCATGACGAGTTTACCTATCACAGGTACCTGGAAAATAGTAACCATCCGTGGCATACAGGTTACTAACGGACAATGCAAGATCGGTCTTGTATCAGATGCACATGCCAATGAATGGTGCAAGATGGATAACCTCAGTATAGTAAAAGATGATAAGGCATATAGTTTTCTGAAAGGAGGCGATCTCTCCGAATTAAGTTATATAGAACAAAAAGGAGGAAAGTTCATTGAGAATGGAGTACAGAAAGATTGTTTTGAAATATTAAAGAATAATGGATTCAACCTGGCGCGGTTGCGTTTGTATAATGATCCCGGAAACCCTGCCTTTACTCCATCCAACAGGCTTCCTGCCGGCATACAAAATCCAACCGATATTCTAAGTCTTGCATTAAGAGCGAAAAATGCAGGCATGCAGATACAATTGACATTTCATTACAGTGATTATTGGACCAATGGTGGTACACAAAATAAACCGCATGACTGGACAGGCTTAACATATACTCAGCTGAAACAGGCGGTATATGATTTTACATTCAACTTTATGACGCAAATGAAGAACCAGGATACGCCGCCGGAATTTGTATCACTGGGTAATGAAACAGCAGGCGGTATACTTTTCCCTGATGGAGATTATAATCATTTCTCTCAAATGACTGAGTTGTTCAATAAAGGATATGATGCGGTAAAAGCTGTTTCTCCTGCTTCAAAAGTTATTATTCACCTCGATGATGCCGGCAATCCTTCCAAGTATGATTGGTTCTTCGGGGAATTAAAGAATAATGGTATTAAATACGATATCATAGGAGCTTCTTATTATCCTTTCTGGACAAATAAAACCGTGGAACAGATGATGGATTGGGCTACCTATCAATCTAATAAATTCGATAAAGATATTATGATCATGGAAACAGGATTTAACTGGAATCCTACTCTGCCTAACGGCAGCAATGGGCAATTGACCAATAATGGACCTTATAATACAGCTTATCCCAGTTCACAGGAAGGACAAAAGAATTTCCTGTATGATTGTTTCAATGGTATAAAATCCGGGGCGAATGGAAGAGTGATAGGAGATGTTTATTGGGATCCTGTCATGATCGCTGTACCAGGTGTAGGGTGGGAACTTAATGCGCCCAATGTTGTTTCAAATACCACTTTGTTTGATTTTAGCGGGAATGCATTACCCTCATTAAAAGCATTTAAGTATAATAATTAGATAACAGGCAGTTTGTTTAACACCTACAACGCATGAGTCAATCATCATCAACATTCAGTAAGGGTTATATCATTGGAATTTCTTTTATATCCGCCTTAGGAGGATATCTTTTTGGATTCGACTTTGCTGTGATATCCGGGGCTTTACCATTTTTACAAAAAGAATTTGGACTGGATGCATACTGGGAAGGATTTGCAACCGGTAGTCTTGCATTAGGGGCAATAATAGGTTGTATCATCGCAGGCAATATGGCAGATCGGTACGGACGCAGGCCGGGTCTTTTATTAGCTGCAGCAATATTCGGTATTTCTTCTTTAGCAATGGCATTTTCTCCATCCAGGGATTTTTTTATTGCCTCCCGGTTTGCAGCAGGTATTGGTGTTGGTATGGCCTCCATGCTATCACCTATGTATATAGCAGAGATATCTCCGGCTCATTTACGCGGCCGTATGGTAGCGATCAATCAGTTGACAATCGTGCTGGGTATTTTAATTACCAGCCTGGTCAATTATACTTTACGGAATGATGGCGATGAAGCATGGAGATGGATGTTTGGATTGGGAGCGGTACCGTCTGTATTATTCTTTCTTGGCGCATTGTGGTTGCCGGAGAGCCCACGCTTCTTGCTAAAAATGGGAAAAGAAGATAAAGCGAAGGCGATCCTGCTTAAGATCGGGAATGCATTCTCAGCAACTGAATCACTAAATAATATTAAACGATCCATCGAAGGTGTTAAAAAAGTTAATTATAGTGAATTATTGAAAAAAGGAATTCTTCCTTCTGTTCTCATAGGTATAGGGTTGGCCGTGTTTCAGCAATTATGCGGTATCAATACGGTATTCAATTATGCACCCAAGATATTTGAAAGCATAGGAGCCTCGCAGGATGATCAACTATTGCAAACTGTTTTCATAGGAGGAGTTAATCTTTTATTTACCATTTTAGCCATGTTACTGGTTGATAAGCTGGGCCGTAAGCCATTGATGCTGATAGGGGCCGGAGGGTTGGCTATACTATATATCATCGTAGTGCAAATGCTTGGTTCTGGTTCTGCCAATGTATCCTGGTTCCTGCTGGCGGCTATTGGAGTATACGCTATGTCTCTTGCTCCCATGACATGGATATTGATCTCAGAAATATTCCCGAACAAGATAAGGGGTATTGCTATCTCTGTTTCGGTACTATGTCTTT
>CAMLGR010000173.1 GCA_946479615.1 uncultured Bacteroidota bacterium
TTCAAACAACCTGCTTACTTTAATTTTAATGTCGTCTGTGCGATTGACGACCTGCAATTATTAGCCGGTTCGCTTATCCTTTCTATTCTCTATCTACTCGGTTTTCTTACCGGGTTTTTTATTTTGAAGCTGCTGAGTTTTACTCCTATTGCCTGGTTTCTTTTTTATTACTATTTCAACCGGAAAAATTTTATACGGATTGTGAAAGCGAAGAACTGAGTTTTTCTCAAGAGGATCTTGTAGAAATAAGAAATAGAAATTAAGAATTATGAATGATGAATTAAGAATGAAGGGATCAATTCATCATTCATAATCCTTAATTCATAATTTCACTCCTCATTCCTGTTAACGACAAACAACTCCCTGATCCTCTCCCTGACCATTTTCAAACTAAATTCTCGTGCGGATCCGACGGCAGCCTGTTGAATATTATCATAGATCCAGGTGTCCTCGGGGGTGAGTAAAATAAAATCGACGATATCTTTTATATTGGTATAGCGAAGACAACTTTTTTCCAATGCCGGATCGATTACCAGGTTGTTTGGGATGATAAATGGTTTGGCATGACGGATCACATCTGAAATATTCCCTGAAGTGACGGTCAATCCATACGTTTCTTCTACCCCTTCATCGATCATAGTATGAATCACTGAAGGAATAAAAACCAGATCGGCTTCCTGCATTACGCGGTCAAATTCCGGTTGATCCACCGGCCCCTGTTCATAATAATACAATTGCTGATTGTTTGCTTTCCATTGCTTGCACCTCGACAAAATTTTATCACCATACTCTTTATAAAAAGTACCGGGTAGGGTTACCGATACCGGGATATCTTCTTTTTGCAGCAATATCAGCAGGTCGAATACCTGTTCGTAATTTCTTCTTCTGCCATCAATGCTGCCGGGTACTACGATACGGACAGGATTTTGCAGGGAATGAGTTGATCCAATTTTTTCTTCATATACAGTTCCTGGTATGGAATATACTTTTTTCCCGGGTGGGAGATGTTTCTTTAATTCAGGCACCATGACCGGCGATAATACATTGAATTCGCTGACTGCTTTTTGCAGCCATTTTTTACCAATAGCCGTCAGCATTTTCTTAGGACGGTATTGTTGCCGGGTAATAAAAAATGAATTAATAAGATGTACGGTCACGATCACCCTTACACCCGGTAGGCGGTGAACGAGCATCGCATACAATAAAAAATTATCGGAAACAGTATTGAGATAAAGCAATTCGATCTTTTGCTTTTTTACTTCTTTATAGATAGCCCGGATGAAAGAGGCTCTGGATTGATGTTCTTCTTTTGTGATCCATCGATAGCGGTCCTTACTATCGGCGAGCATATACTCCAGTTGCCGCCGGGCAGCGGGATAAGTGAACAAGCTGATCTCGTTCCGGCCATTGTCAAACAGCCTTACCAGCGGATAAGCTGCTTCAAAATGTTCTGTTTCAAATATGCCTACTTTCATACAGGATCGATCCTTTGGGCTGATAAATGCTGGTAAATATATTATGTTTGTAGTGTAGCCCCTTCAAATAAGGGCCAAGCGACTTGGCAAATATAAAACGTAATCTGGTCTATAATTTTTTGCTTTCCTGCAGCCAGGTCCTGCTTCCTTTGCTTTCGATCCCTTATGTGGCAAGAATACTCGGGCCGGAAGGTGTCGGAAGGGTCGGGTTTATCGATTCATTTACCTATTATTTCATTACGATCGCGGAGTTCGGTATCATGATATACGGGATCCGCGAAGTGGCCAGGGAAAAGAACAATCCCGCAGCACTTGGCAAACTCGTATCGGAACTGGTGACCCTGCATGTAATTTCATCCTCCTGTACATTAGTATTGTATGCAGGCAGTGTTTTTGTCCTGTGGAATAAAATAGGAGATACGCGGTTATTGTTGTTTTCTGTGTCATTCCTGGTGGTGAATTTCTTTACCAGTGACTGGTATTTTATGGGTCGCGAGCGATTCGGGTATATTACCATTCGTTCAGTGATTATCCGGTTACTGGGCCTTGCTTCCATGTTTTTATTGATCAGGCAGCCGGCTGACTATTATATTTATTACGGAATTATCGTGGCATCTGCGATTGCAGGAATTATATGGAACAATATCATCCTGTTCCGGGAGGTGTCTTTCTCCTTTCAGAAAGTAAACTGGAAAAGACACCTGCGTTATGTATGGGTGACTTACCTGATCAGTTTGTTTTATACCGTACCATTGGTTTTGGATAATGTACTATTACGATTGGTAAGTACGGTATCTGCAGTAGGCTTGTATGCTTTTTCGGTGAAGATCGTAAGAACAGGTGTTAACCTGCTCACCGATTCCTTTCTTGTTTTTTTTCCACGGATTGTTTCGCTGGCTAAAGAAAATGAGGATCAACAGTTGCGGCAAAAGCTATTACTGAATATCCGGTTTATTATTTTATTGTCAGTTCCGATGGGAGCAGGACTTTACCTTGTAGCCGATGAGCTGGCCGTTGTATTTTTAGGCGATAAATTCCGGGCGGCATCGGATAACCTCCGGATACTAGCCATCTTTCCATTGTTGAAAGGAGTGAGCCTGTTCTTTAGTAACCCGGTACTGATCGCTCATAACCGGGAAAAGAATTTTCTCAAAAATCTTATCGGTGGTACTGTTTTATTTGTGGCTACTGCTATTGTGTTGGGTAGACATTATGGCGATACGGGTGTCTGCATAGCGCTGGTACTAACAGAATTATTCATCGCAACCGCTAATTATTTGTCAACGAAAAGAGAATTGCCTTCACTGCCTTTGATCGACTGGAAAACATTGGGGCAGGCATTGCTGGGTTCAGCGCTTTTTATACCCGTAGTATATGGTATACAAATGAGTATCGATGCCAATATGGCCAGGTTGATATTATCTATTGCCGGTTGTATCGTTATCTATACTATTTTCCTGTTGCTGATCCGTAATAGTTTTGTCATGCAGGTAAAAACGATCGGGATTCGTTTTTTTACAAAGAATAAATAACAAAGGTTTGCAAAAAGAAAGAAAGAAATATTTTATCCAGCAATACAGCCAGCAACAATATATGCATGGGGGTATTGGGTATGTAGATGCAGAGAAGATCATCCATGCAGAAGGATATGAAGCGATTTGTTTTCCTCACCAGGATGATTTTTCATTTCGTGCCAAGATGAATCGGCTGGCATACCTGTTCAAAATTTTCTTTGCCATAGAGAAAGATGCTGAGATTGTGTTTCTATATCCTGTTTATGCAAGGATGAACAGGTGGCTGCTCCGGTTGTTAGCGATAAAACGGGTGAAGCGTATTTGTTTTATAACCGATATCAATGGTATCAAAGATGGGGATAGCAAACAATTAAAAAGAGATATCCGCTTTTTCAGGCGATATCGTTATTTCATTGTGCATAATGAAAAGATGAAACAATGGCTGGATAGTATTGTGCCGGGAAACAGATCAGCCGGTATTGACTTCTTCGATTTTTTAGTCAATAAAATGGCGGTGGTCAATAATTTTTCATTTGACATTGTATTTGCCGGTAACCTCGAAAAGAGCACATTCCTCGAAAAATTGTATTTATTACAGGATCGTTGCCCTGCTGTTCATTTTTATCTCTATGGCCCCGGGCAAACAGATGCCATGAGCGGGCAAAGAAATGCAAGCTGGGAAGGGGTGGAGAGCCCTTATGAATTGCCTTCCAAGTTGAAAGGAGGTTTCGGGTTGTTATGGGATGGAGATAGCATCGATAAACCGGGCGGCAGTCTCGGACATTATATGCAATACATCAGTCATCATAAATTATCTCTTTATATCATCAGCCGGTTGCCTGTTATTGTACCAGCTTCAACAGCGGCGGCTTTACTGATCGATAAATATAAAATAGGAGTAGCGGTTAATAGTCTATATGAACTTGAGGAAAAGCTAAAAACAATTACACCGAACCAATACCAGCAAATGCAGATCAATATGTCGAGGCTGGCGCAACAGATCAGCACGGGGGGGTGTTTGAAAGCAGCCCTGCAAACGATAGCCAGCGAATGAACCTTATAGGTTCGGATATTTTTTTAATCCCTCATTGAATTTCGTTTCTTTAATCAAACCCGGGTGATCTTTTTATCTGATACTGCCCATTTTTCACCGTTTTGTAATGTTGTTCTCCCATTTACGATCGAACCTATAAGGTTCAACCTTATAGGTTCGGTTAAAGCAAAACCCGCTATCAGCGGGTCTTGTTAATTTATATGGTCGTCTATGTTAGATGGGTTATTGTGCTTGATCAGATCATCAGCTTTTTCAGGTAATCAGCATCCGTTTTAGCTGCCTGTAAGGGTGTGCCTGAAGGATAAAATTCATGTTCTACTATATAATATTCCATACCATTATCTTTCGCGGTACGTAATATTTTACTGAAGTCGATACTGCCGGTACCGAGATCAACGGAATTTTTGCCATCATCAGCACCCGGTGTTTTCGACCTGTCTTTTATATGACAGGCACGGAAACGGTTGGAATATTTTCTGAACCATGCTTCAGGATCTTCACCGGCAGCTACTACCCAATAAATATCCATTTCGAAATCCACCAGCGAAGGATCGGTTCCATTCATCAGCACGTCTTGTGGGAATTGCCCATCGATCTTTTTAAAGGAGAAGTTGTGATTATGAAAAGCAAACCTGATCCCGTTTTTCTTACAGATCTCGCCTTTCTTATTGAAATCATCTGCATATTTCTTATAATCATCCAGTGTTTTATCAGCACCTTCCCAGGGGAACACCAGGTATTTCATGCCAATGGCAGCAGCTTCCGCTGCTTTTTTATCAAAGTCTTTGGTGGTATCGCAATGGCTGGAGATCATGGTCAAACCAATGCTATCCATATACGATTTGAATTCGGTATTGCTCATTCCCCAGAATACTCCTTTATCTCTTTCAAATCCCTCTACCTGTGTATAGCCCATATCAGCTACCTGTTTCAGCACCCCTTTTGGATCTTTGGGAAAATCATCACGCAAGGTATACAACTGCAGACCGAAGGCGCCTAATGCTGCAGTAGCAGGACCAATACTATCGCTTCCTGCTGAAGAGCTGTCTTTGTTGCCACTTGTTGGGCTGTCAGAATTATTACAGGCCATAGTGCCTAAGGCAAATCCTCCGAGTAAGCCGGTACCCAGTTTTAAGAAGTCGCGTCTTCTATAGTTATTCATGATAAAAATTTTATAATAAACAAATCATCTTTCTACAATGGCTTTATCTCCTTTGTGATAGTCTACGCATCCATCATAACGTTGTGGTATCGGAAGATAATGCAGGGCTTGTTTGCAGCCAATCTCGGATGTAAAATAACCTAAAAGTGTCAATTGTTTCATCATCGTGAAATAATGATCGGGATCATCCTTCTTTTTACTTTTCTGGTAGTCCTTCGCTTCTTTATCGATTTCCCTGATCAACTCTTCACGTTGCGCCGGTGTTGCTTTCAGGAATGACTGGTTGAATTTCTTTTTACTGGCATCATCGATCTTTTTGATGCCACCGAGAAATACCGGTTGCATGGTTACATCATAGCAATCGGTAACAACCGATTTCATTACCTGGCTTACATTGGCTGCTTTGGCGCCGGGTGTAGCTGTGGCAGGAAGAATGATTTCTCCCACTTCGTTCAAAAACTCAAGATTGGCGGCTGAGAAATCGGGTGCACCCGCATCAGCGCTGGTACAGCCTGCCAGAAAGGTTTCTCCGCCAATAAAAGCTGTGCCGGTCAGTACAGCGATCATTTTGAGTAATTCTCTTCTATCCATATCAAAAAATTTAAATAGTCAGTAGTGAATGGTGAATAGTTAGTTACAGATTTCCCTTCTTTAATTCGTCGACGGCATAGTTGGCGGCTCTTGCGGTGAGGGCCATATATGTCAGTGAAGGATTAACACAGGAAGAAGATGTCATACAGGCTCCATCGGTTACAAATACGTTTTTGGCATCCCAAACCTGGTTATGTTCATTCAGTACCGATGTTTTTGGATCGCGTCCCATTCTTGCCGTACCCATTTCATGGATACCATGCCCCATATTGTGACCGCCATCGTATGTACTTACGTTTTTGGCGCCACCTGTTTCAAACATCTCTTTTAATTCATTCACGATATCTGCGCGCATCTTTTTTTCATTGTCTTTCAGTTCTGCATCCATGGCAAGAACAGGTAATCCCCATTTGTCTTTTTTATCGGTGTGCAGGTAGGTCTTATTTTCATGATAGGGGAGGATTTCACCAAAACCCGTAGCCCCGATCCTCCATTGACCAGGTTCGGCAATCGTGTCTTTAAAATTGCCACCGATACTCATTTCGGCAATATCACGGCTCCAGTCTTCGCGGCTGGCGCGACCCTGGTAACCAAAACCACGCAGGAAATTTCTTTTATCACTTCCTACATTGGCGAACCGCGGAATATAAAAACCGGTAGGACGATGACCGAAATAATATTTATCCTGGAAACCTTCGATCACCCCACTCGCTCCGAGATTATAATGGTGATCCATGATATTATGTCCCAACTGGTCGCTGCTGCTGCCTAATCCACCCGGCCATATATCGGTAGCAGAATTAAACAATACCCAGGCTGAGTTCATCGCGGAAGCATTCAGGAACACGATCTTCGAGTTGTAGACATAGGTTTTATTATTCTCTGCATCCAGGATCTCTACACCCGTTGCTTTTTTCGTATTCTTATCGTAAACGATTTTCGTAACAATAGAAAACGGTCTTACTGTTAAATTACCGGTTGCTTTAGCTGCAGGCATCGTAGAGGACTGTGTGCTGAAATAACCACCGAATGGACAACCTTCCCAGCAACGATCACGGTACTGGCATTGTGTTCTTCCAGGAATAGGCGCGGTTAGATTCGCTACACGACCGATAAAAAGATGACGGTCGTTCTTATATTTTTCTTTGATCCTGGCGGCCACATCTTTTTCCACGCAATTCAATTCGAAGGGTGGAAGAAACTGTCCGTCGGGTAAATGAGGAAGACCTTCTTTGGAACCGCTGATACCAGCGAATTTCTCTACATGGTCGTACCAGGGAGCAATATCTTTATACCGGATCGGCCAGTCGATGGCGATGCCGTCTTTGGCATTGGCTTCAAAGTCAAGATCGCTCCAGCGATAGCTTTGACGACCCCATAAGATGGAACGGCCTCCTACCTGGTAACTACGCCACCAGGTAAATGGTTTTACTTCCACATAGGGACAATCCTGCTCGTTAGCCCAGTATTTTAATGTCGGATGATTTTTGGCAAAGCTCCGGTTGATGACAGGGTATTTTTCTTTTTCTTCTCTTGTCTTGACATTACGATGCTCAAATTCCCAGGGGTTTTTATTCGCGGTTTCGTAATCTTTGATGTGTTCAAAATTGCGCCCCCGTTCGAGCATCAACACTTTCAATCCTTTTTCGCAAAGTTCTTTGGCGGCCCAACCTCCGCTGATGCCCGAACCAATGACTATTGCATCGTACGTGTTTTGTTCAACAGCTTTGTTGTTGACTTGTAGTGTATCCCCTGGCATAGTATATCGTTTATGTAATCGGTTACAGAGTTTATGAAAAAAATGTAAAATTTTAAATGACGAATATAAAATGTAAAAGGACGGTACAATGATCAATCTACCTGGTTTACATCTTTTATTTTACCTTTTTTTATTTTACATTCCCGTACGTTCTTAATTCAGACCGGCAAACAGCTTATCTCCTTTCTTATAATCATAATCGGCGTCATATTTTCCCGGAACAGGTGTATAACGTAAGGCCCCTGTTCTTCCTTCTTTGGAAGTAAAAAAGCCAGCGATCGTCAGTTGTTTCATCATACTGAAATAATGAGAAGACATTTCTTCTCTCTTATACCCGCTATTTCCCCTGTCATGTTCTTCTTTTTCTTTTTTCACCTGCTCGTTGTCAAAAGTATTTTTCTTTTTGGCGTATTCTTTGGCTTCTTTGTCCAATGAAATAAGCAGGTTCTTGCGTTGTTCAGGCGTTGACTTCATAAATGATTCGCCATTCATAGTTTTCGAAGCATCATTTAATTTGGTCAATCCTTCATGGAAGGTTTTCTGATCTTTTTCCGTATAACAATCATTGACCATAACAGTCATGAAAGCTCCTACTTTGGCATCTTTGGCGCCGGGTGTATTTGTTTTGGGAAGGATGGTTTCTGCTATTTCATCGAGATAGGCAATATCATCCTGGGAAAAAGTCATGGATGTTCCTGCATCCGGGTTTTTACAACCAGCCAGGAAAAATTCGCCCCCGATAAATGCACCGCCTGTTACAGCAGCGATCATTTTCAGTAATTCTCTTCTGTCCATATGTGAAAAAGTTTAAGTAGTGAATGGTCAATGGTCAATGGTGAATATTGAATGGTCAATATTCATCAGAGGTTTCCTTTTTTAAGTTCTTCGACGGCGAAGCTGGCAGCACGGGCCGTCATCGCCATATAGGTCAATGATGGATTAACGCAGGCCGATGATACCATGCAGGCGCCATCCGTTACAAATACGTTCTTCGCATCCCATACCTGGTTATTTCCATTGAGAACGGAAGTCTTTGGATCGCGGCCCATTCTTGCCGTACCCATTTCATGAATACCCATACCCGGTGCATAACCGTTGTCGTAAGTAGTTACATTCTTTACGCCCGATACTTCCAGCATTTCCTTCATATCATTCATCATATCGCTGCGCATCTTTTTCTCATTCTCTTTTATTTCCACGTTCATCGCGAGTACCGGGAGATTCCATTTATCTTTTTTATTCTTATCGAGCGAGATCGTGTTCTCATGATAAGGAAGCATTTCTGCGAAAGCAGTACCACCGATCCTCCACGGTCCCGGTTCACCAAGCAGGTCCTTGAAATCTTCACCAATCGTCATTTCCTTGATCTCCCTGGCCCAACCCTGGCGGCTGGCGCTTCCCTGGTAACCAAAGCCACGCAGGTAATCGCGTTTCTCTCCATTGAGATTGCGGAAACGTGGT
>CAMLGR010000174.1 GCA_946479615.1 uncultured Bacteroidota bacterium
AGGCAATCATTAAATAGCTTTAACCATTCTTTATTCTCATCCCTGTCTTTATCCGTGACCATTGCAGCAAGCGCTTTCTCACCATACTGTTTTATTTCATTTACTTCCAGTTGCGCAAACCTGCATACACGGTAAGTGGGATGATCGAATAAACGGTTATCATCTGCGAGATGACGTTCCAGTCCTCTTGCAAAAGCCGGCATCACTACATCATATAATCCCAACAGCAGTGTCTCTGCAGAAGGTGCATTCTGTATTTCATCCAATAATATATCTAATGCAGCATGTGGCGCTGCATCCATACCATAAGGCGGTTCGCGCATTTCACGTACTCTTGCGAAAAAAGGTTCTACGTGTTCGGCGAGGTAATGGGCATGCAGGGCAAAAGCCATTTTCAATTCATATACCGGCATAGCGGTGATGCGGCTGGTAAGGATAATACTCAGGCGTTTGGCTGTCCAGTAATATCTTTTTAACCGGTTAACGCTTTCCGCGACGGTGAGACCGCGACCGATCGCTTCCCTCATGGTATGAAGTCCTACCAGTTCCGGCAGACCCTTATACCCTTTATAATTTTCTGCGAGCATAGGCTGGTTATTAGTGATAATTGTTTTCATTTATGGAATATCAGGGATCATTTAGCGGATCAATGATTTATTTCTTTCGTGGCGCACAGGGTTTATCCTCCAGGTTTTTCTGAAGATCGGATTCCGATGGTGTCGGCGAATTCAACCCCTGTGCAGGAATTTTTACCTGTGCGATCCATGCAATGCCATTCAATACCAGTTTGCGCACATCATCATTGGCCCAGTTCTTATGAAAGTGGCCACCGGTAAAACCAAACCCTCTTCCACCACCCGGTCTTGTAGTCACCCACGCCACATGTTGTGGTTGTCCTGCTTCTGCCCGTACGTATTTATTATTTTCATGCGGACCATCTTTTCTTTCAAGCGTAGAAGCCGGTGGAATAGCAGTCAGCAACGGAGTTACATTTTTCATACCCGGCCGGAAACGCATATGATAATACCATTCGTCGTAAATAGAAAAAGGTTTTACGCCATTGGTGACAGGATGTTTGGGCAGTTTGGTAAAGTCGGCCTGCCACATCGGATTGACAGACCAATCCATTTCAAAATAACCACCGATCCAATCCAGGAAATAATTCCCGGCCTGTTCTTTCGGAACTTCTACTGCATAATGAAGACAAGCGATCCCTACTCCTTTTTTTGCGAGTGAATCGACCTGTGCAAGGTGATCGAGCACCAAATGATAAATGCCTCCATCCATATATAACACCACAGCCGCTGCCTTATCGAATGCATGCGGATCGGAAGGCCAGCTTCCCTGGTAGACGACCGTTTCGAAGGTTCCGGGCATAGCCGCTTTTAATTCATCGGCCAGCAACAAGCATCCTGCTTTTGCTTCGTGGGCACCGGCAGGGTGACTACAGGGACCGGCAACAAACACGATCTTTTTTAAAGACTTGGCTAAACTAACCTGCGGCTTTGGATACCAGGCTATACAAAAGACAGCGAGCGACAGGAATAGTAAAATATGTTTTGTATGTTTTATCATGATGACAAATGTAATTAACCGCTATTGTATGATTAATTTGGTATTACTCAATGTGGCAAGGTAGCTGCCAGTTTATTTTTCGATCTTCCCATATAAAAGTACAACGCTCCGAATGCAACAATCAGGATCAAGGGGATGACCAAAGTGAGTTGCAATATTTCAGGACCGGCTAAACTTTTGGCCTGCTCCAGTGTAGCAGCTTCCAAAGATCCTTCCGGTGCTTTCAAATAAGTATCGGGTGCGTCTGCGGGCAAATGTTTTATCACCAGGCTATCATAATATTTTCCCATAATGAGTGTGAAAACGGATACGGCAAATGTTCCTGCACCACCCATCAGGTTCATACCCAATGCACCGGAACGGGGAATATATTCTGCCACGAAACCGAGCATGGTTGGCCAGAGATAACAAACACCGATACCAAAGATCACCGCACCGAAAAAGATAGCATTGCCCGAAAGCGAACTTAATAAATACAGGCCAAGCGCTGCGAAAAGAATAGAGATGAGTAAAACACCCTGCGGCGATAGCTTATGCACGATCGGTCCGGCCAATCCCCTGCCGATAACCATGATCCCCGAAGTAAGCGTTAATATGAGTATCGCATTATCGATCACATTTTTCAACAACAACACGATCCATTGTCCCGTGAACAATTCCGTGATCGCCGTACCGAACATACAGACGAACATGAAGATGAATAAAGGTGAAAGTACGGCTTTGTACATGTCTTTGGTACTATAGCCCGATGATACTCTTTCTGTGACAGGGAAATCCAGTTTTGAAAACATATATCCGTAGATAAGCGTAGGTATGATCATGACGGCTACCTGGATCTGCCAGCCCCATCCTATTTTATTAAATAAAAGCACCAGTAAACTTCCCAGTACGATACCTCCGGGAAACCACAGGTGAAAATGATTAAGCTTTGTTGTTTTGTTACCCGGGTAAAGCGCTGTTACCAATGGGTTGCAGGCTGCTTCGACCGTACCATTTGCAATACCCACCAGTAAGGTGGAAATAAACAGGCTCCAGTATCCCTGGGCAAAAGCAGTTAATGCGATCCCTAATAAATGAAATAAGAAAGCCAGTACCATCAGGCGTTTCATACCAATGATATCGACGATGAATCCACCGATAATGATGGCCAGCGGGAAACCCCAGAAAGCCGTAGCTGTAATAGCACCCAGCTGTGCCGTGTTAAGCTGGAAGTCTACTCCCAACCTGTTGAGTATACCGGCTCTTATCCCAAAAGAAAGGGCCGTTACAAACATAGCCAGGCAGCTTGCTGCAAATAACTGACCGCGATTAATATTCATATCTTAAAAGAGTTTGCAAGTTGACAATCGTTGTTTGAATAAATAATAAACAGCACTCATCGTTACCGGTGATACAGCTATTATTGATTGAATTATGGTAATGCAATAGCAGCCGGTTCATTCACCGGTGCTGGTATCGAACTTATAAATAGCAGCTGCGCACTGCTGCCTGGGAACAGAGGATCCTGTATCAAATATAATTTTGGTTTATGCCTGTCAGCACACCTATTTTGTTCATTCCTGATATTTTCTTTCACACAAATGATACCCTGTAATGCAAACGGGCAACGGTAAGTATTTACCGTTGCCCGTTTTTTATACAACAGGTGTCAATTGATCATTACGCCAGTCTTGCAAAACCTACTTGCTGTTTCGTGGCCGACAACTGATCGGCGAGAATGACTGCTTCTACTTCTTTCAATACGATATCGAGCATATCCAGCAATTCCTGTATATGATGATCCTGGTGTGCCAGCATCAGGTAAAATACCGAAGAAGCCAGGATGCCGCGTTCATGCATTTTCTGTACATATAGTTTCTGTGCTGCCGGTGTTTTATCACCTAACTGGAAAGTCAGTGTTGGCGTGGAAGGCAATCCACCCACTACCAGTTTGCAGGCGGGATAACGGACGGCAATCTCCTTCATTGATTTTTGAAGGGCCAATCCTTTTTTCCAGACGGTCTCCTGTACATTCAACTGTTTCATCTTTTTCAACACCGCCAATGCAGCTGCCGTGCCAACACCATCCGTCCAATAACTGGAAGAGATAAAACTATCATTTGCTTCATTCATTACCTCATCACGGCCAATGATAGCGGCGAAAGGAAATCCATTACCCATTGCCTTTGCATACACAACAATGTCAGGATCCACATTTGTGCGGGATAATGCTCCCGGGAAACCATAACGCAACCCGCTGGTGATCTCATCCACTACAAAGACAGCACCTTTTGCACGGCATTTCGCAGCTGCTTTTTCCAGGAAATCATCTTTCGGTTCCTGCGAACGCATCGGTTCCATTACAATAGCCGCTAAGTTGCCATCCAGTTTTTCCAATGCCGCATCGAGCGATGCGGGGTCATTGTATTTAAAAGGAACAGAAGTACCGAGCAATTCACGCGGCACACCTTTCGGTTGGAGACCCGGTAATAAATGTCCATCGAGTGCATTGCTTTCACCAAGGTTCGCGGCGAGATACCAGTCATGCCAGCCATGATAACCACAAAATGCAATACCACTTTTTCCTGTTGCTGCCCTGGCAATTCTTACAGCAACCGCCATCGCTTCGCCACCACTTCTTGCATACCGCACTTTACCGGCCCAGGGATGCAGGTCGATCAGGGTCTCTGCCAGTTCCACTTCCTGCGGATTGACCAATGTACTATAGGTTCCTACTGTCAATCTTCTTCTTACGGCTGCTGTTACATCAGGATCGGCATAGCCAAGCAATACAGCACCGATGCCACCGGCGAAATCAAGATAGCGGCGGTCCTGCATATCCCATACTTCGCAACCGGAGCTGCGCGAAAAATAAGAGGGCCATCCGGTATCGAACATTTCTGCGCGCTTGGATAATAATCCTGTACCACCCGAAATTACCTGGCGCGCGCGTTGCCATAATTCATTTCCGGTCGGTTCTTTTGGTACTGCTTCGGCAGGAAGAAAAGGTTTGAGCAGCCGGAGTGCATTGTTCAGAAAAATATCTTTGATATCACCGGAGGTCAGTCCTGCATCTTCACTCAGTTCACGAAGATTGAGTAATGATTCGATACCTACCAATGTCATTTCATTTTCGGTAGCTGCTTTATCGGCATTCTTTATCGCTTCGGGGAACAGCCAGTAAAAAAGAGAGCCGGTTGTTACGCAACGACCTCTTGCTTCACTCACTGCAAAATCAGATCCCCATAAAATACGACGCGGCCCTAATGCTTCGAGCACTGCGCGGAAAGATTCCGTTTCACAAACAGCGGAGGTATCAACCACTACATTATCCAGGTCAGCGATGGTATGCAACCCATTGCGGGCATTGCGGTAATTAAAACTGCGGGCAATATGGGCAAGCACCAATTGCATCTTCGGGTACTTGCGGCACAGTCTTCTTAACTCACGCTGGTTATCTTCATCGTCGATAGCGCCATTGCGAACGATATGCAGCATCATGATCCCGCGCGTTTCATCCAATATCTCCCACATCCATTCGGGAGCAAATTCGATCAGTGATGCGTTCATGGTATCCGGGCGATCGGCATATACATGATACACTTTTATACCACAATAAATGCCGGCACGTAACTGATCGGCGACCAGTTGGGGGTCATCCCAGGGAGCGACAACTTTCAATGCGCGACTAAGCGACGATCCGTTTGTCTTTGTTTCTTCCAGTACAAACTGGTTCATCTCATCGCGTTTGGCCGTTTTGTGCGGCATACCGAAATACAATCCATGAATTGTTTTGGCCGGCATGTACCTTAATAAGGCTTCGCGATGTTCTTTACAACCCAACCGGCCGCCTTTATTGATCCAGCCCCATGCTTCGGGAGCGAAATGACTGGGCTCATAAGGATGCGTATGAATATCATAAATCTCGTCGGGTATGAATCCATCAAGGCGGGTAGAGATAAGATGACGATCACGATCACTTAATTCATATTCATATATCATGTCAATCGAAAATTTATTTATAGTTACCTGATAATATATTACAACTCATTACCCGCATCGGGCCGGTTCTTCGCCTTTATCATGTACAAGATGATGGCGCAGATCAGCATACTGATCGATGCCGTTTTGAAAATATTGGACAGGTTCACATGTGCATCGCGCAATACCCCTCCTGCATATAATCCTATTCCGCCTACAATACAGGAAAACATATTCAGTATACCGATCGCGGTGGCACGATAACGTTTATCGGTGATCATACATATAATGGGCATCATATTCACGTCGCTGGATACCCGTGTGATCCCATAGATCATAAAACAAATAATAACAAGCGCAAGTATCCCTGTAGTGCCGGCAACAAAAACAGCAGGCGCGGCGATACAAAGACCGATGACCGGCAGTAATATTCTTGCACGGGGATTGATACGGCTCCACCTGTCGGAAAGGTATCCTCCGACAATGGCCCCCACCAGTGTAGCAGGATGCAGGTATCCTGTTGCATACACACCCGCCAGTGTCTGCGTAAGACTGAACTTCTCTTTATAATAAGTGGGCAGCCAGCCGGCGATCAGCCAGCCAACGATTCCCAGTAATCCATAAAATGAAAGCAGCAGGATAAAATCCCTTTTACTGAACAGGTCCTTTATTGCTGTAAAGAAATTTATTTTCTTAACAGGCTCTTCTTCGGCGACAGGCGTTTGAACCCGTGGTGCATCTTTCAATGCAAATATCAGGATCACTGCATAGGAAACGCCAACAATGCCGAATACACTGAAAGCGTATGACCAGTTATGTTCTTCAGCGATCCAGCCACCGAGAAAACCAAGACTTTGTCCTATCATAATACCTGCCATATGAATACCGGTTGCCAGTGAACGGGTGGGCCCGCGGTGATAATCGACCACCAATGCAAAAGCCGCAGGAATATAACAGGCTTCGCTGATCCCCATCAATGCACGGGTAGCAAGAAGTTGATTGAAGGTAGTTGCATGAGCGGTAAGCCAGGTAACGACGGACCACACCAGCAGGCTTACTATAATAACACGGCTGCGGCTGAAACGATCGGCAAAGAAACCTGCGACAGGACTTAATATACCATAGATCCAGAGAAATACGGAAGTAAGCAATCCAAATTGTCCATCGCTCATCGGTATCGCTTCACGGATGGAAACACGCATGGTAGTAATCATCATCCGGTCGAGATAATTCAAACAACCTACCACGCATAATAAAGCGACGACAAGCCAGGCCCCTTTGGGTAAATTCGATACTGATCTCTTGAAAACGGATGGGGCTGATAGCATTATGCAAATGTATTTGTTATGGATGAGTTCGGACAGTTAACATTCTGTACATGATCATTCAAATTTAATTTTGATTGTTATCGGGCTCCGGAACTATTGTATACGTTTCTGGTACTATTTTTCACAGGGATTGTTGCTTTGCTACGAAATAAATTACTTCGCATTTTATTATCCAACGATCAATTGAAGTAACAGTTACTGCATATATGAACAAAGTTGTAGCAAATGCCGATGAAGCTGTATATGATATTACCAATGGTGCCGTGCTCCTGCTGGGAGGATTTGGTTTATGCGGCATACCGGAAAACAGCATTGCTGCACTGGTAAGAAAAAACATACAGGGTCTTACCTGTATTTCCAATAATGCCGGCGTGGATGATTTTGGTATCGGGTTGATGTTAAAACAAAAACAGGTGAAGAAGATGATCGCTTCTTATGTAGGCGAGAATGCAGAGTTTGAACGGCAATTATTAAGTGGTGAAATGGAAGTGGAACTGATCCCGCAGGGAACACTGGCCACCCGTTGCCTGGCTGCCGGCTATGGAATACCAGCCATCTATACACCAGCAGGAGCAGGAACCGAAGTAGCGAATGGAAAAGAAGTAAGAAATTTTAACGGGAAAGATCATTTGCTGGAATATGCCTTTGATGCCGATTATGCAATTGTCAAAGCCTGGAAAGGTGATACAGCCGGCAATCTTATTTATAAAGAGACCGCCAGGAATTTCAATCCCCTGATGGCGATGGCAGGAAAAATAACCATTGCCGAAGTGGAAGAACTGGTTCCGGCCGGTACGCTTGCCCCCGATTCCATTCACACACCGGGCATTTATGTCAACCGCATCTTCTGCGGAGAGAAGTATGAAAAAAGAATTGAACAACGCACCATAAGAAAAAAATAAGATGGCACTCAGCAAGGAACAGATTGCAAAACGGATCGCGCAGGAATTGAAGGATGGTTATTATGTGAACCTCGGCATCGGTATTCCCACACTTGTCGCGAATTATATTCCCGATGGTATGCAGGTAACCTTGCAAAGTGAGAATGGCCTGTTAGGAATCGGCCCCTTCCCGGAAGAAGGCGATGAAAATGCCGATCTTATCAATGCCGGTAAACAAACGGTGACCACTATGCCGGGTTCAGCCTTTTTTGATTCAGCAATGAGTTTTGGAATGATCCGTGCCGGTAAAATCGATCTCACCGTATTAGGCGCTATGGAAGTGAGTGAACGGGGTGATATTGCCAACTGGAAAATACCAGGTGCCATGGTAAAAGGAATGGGCGGCGCAATGGACCTTGTTGCCAGCGCTAAAAATATTATCGTGGCAATGATGCATACCAATCCGAAAGGAGCTTCCAAATTATTACCTGCCTGTACATTGCCGCTAACCGGTATTAACTGCGTAAAAAAAATTGTTACTGACCTGGCTGTATTGGAAATCACTCCCGGTGGTTTTCGTTTACTGGAAAGAGCGCCGGGTGTCAGCGTGGAAGAAATCAGAAGTAAGACAGCCGGCAAGCTGGTTGCAGGTGGTGAGATTCGTGAGATGATGGTCTAAGCGGAGCCTTCCTGCGGAACAGATGTCCAAATGAGCACCTGCACAGAAGAGGTCAGAGCAACAAATCTTGTGCAGCAGACGTCCGAGCGAGAAATCTTGCGCAACAGACGTCCGAGCGAGGTCTTGCGCAGCAGACCTCGCGATCCGAAAACACAATGGAACATTCCTATTCATCAGGGTCGGCTTTGCCAGACCCTGATGGGACACCGCCTTCACCAGACCTGATGCAACATTAGCTTTACTAAAGTGACGGTACAACCGTCTAAATTTGAAATAGAGTTTTGATACAGTCTTGTGAACAACAGGATTCAAATGAGGTCCTGCGCAGCAGACGTCCGAGCGAGGTCTTACGCAGCAGACCTCGCGATCCAAAAACAATGGAACATCCTTACTCATCAGGGTCGGCTTTGCCAGACCCTGATGGAACACCGCCTTCACCAGACCTGATGCAATATTAGCTTCACTAAAGTGACGGTGCAATCGTCTAAATTTGAAATAGAGTTTTGATACAGTCTTGTGAACAACAGGATTCAAAT
>CAMLGR010000175.1 GCA_946479615.1 uncultured Bacteroidota bacterium
AGAAGTGCTGGGCGTGGAAGAGGTGAATGAGGAAGCAGGAATAAAACCAGGGAATATTGCCAGCCTGCTGGGCGATGTAGCCGGTATACAAATTCAGCAGACATCTGCTACAACCGGTAATGTTGAAATGCGGGTTCAGGGTCTGCCGGGCAAGTACACACAGTTACTTAAAGACGGAATGCCGTTATACAGCGGATATGCAGGCAGTTTCAGCATTTTACAGATTCCACCACTGGATCTGAAACAAATTGAGATCGTTAAAGGAGCCAATTCGACATTATATGGCGGTGGCGCCATTGCAGGCATGGTGAACCTTATTTCGAAAACGCCTAAGGAAAATGTATTTGAAAAGACAATCCTGATCAATCAATCGACATTGAAAGAAAGCAATCTGAACGTTTATTTATCCAATAGGAAACATAAAACCGGGTACACTTTTTTTACCGGTTTGAATTACCAGAAGGCGGTTGATGTAAATAATGATGGTTTTAGTGATGTGCCCGGAACAAAAGGGTTTTTCATTCATCCTACCCTGTTCCTTTATCCCAATGCAAAAAACACGGTTTATATAGGTTATAATGGTGTTTTTGAAAAGAGGAAGGGCGGAGATATGCTGGCGATAAAAAATAAACAGGATAACCAGCACCAGTATTTTGTCAGCAACAAATCATACCGCCATACCATTGATGTCAATTGGGAAAATAAGATCAATGCGACGGACCGTTTTATTATAAAAGGCACTGGCAGCTGGCTAAACCGTGCCATTGAAACCAATACGTTTGGCATGAAGGCCCTGCAGCTTTCTTATTATACAGAAGCATCTTACCTGAAAAAATCGAAAAAGAACGACCTGGTAGCGGGGATGAACATTACGGGTGAGAATTTTCATAAAAAATTACCTGATAGTACACAGCTGGCCAATTACGATCAAACAACTATCGGCCTGTTTATCCAGGATGACTGGCGCATCTCGCCAAAGTTTGTTCTTCAACCAGGTTTAAGGATCGATCACCATAATCAATACGGCGATTTTATACTACCCCGGATATCGGTATTATACAGGATCAGCTCTTCCTTTACCACAAGGTTAGGCGGTGGATGGGGTTATAAAACGCCTTCCGTATTCAGCAGCGATATTGACGAACGGGATTATCCCGGTCTGTTGCCTTTACAAAATCTGAAAGCAGAACGATCGCATGGCGCTAACTGGGATGTGAATTATCATCAGAAAAAAGATGGCTGGGATATTACCATCAATGAAAACCTATTTTTTAATCATGTCAGCGACCCGATCATTTTTGAAACGGGCGGTAATGGGAGTATCTCTTTTTTGAACGCTGATAAACCCATTACTACAAAAGGGCTTGAGACATATGTGCAATTGCTGCATGGTGAACTGGAGATTTACATGGGATACATTTATACTTCCGCCAAAAAATTATATGATGATACTCAACAAAATCTTAGCCTGATCGCAAAGAATAAATTTGCAGCCATTGTTGCATACGAATTCTCTGATCATTTCAGGGCGGGTGTGGAATCCGCTTATACAGGCAGGCAATATTTGGATGATGGCTCTCTTACCCCGGGATATTTATTTGCAGCCGCGATGGTCCGGTATGATCTTCACCAGTTTTCCTTTGTCCTCAACTGCGAGAACCTGCTGGATTATCGCCAGACACGCAAGGAATCTATTATTATTCCCCCGTACAGCAATCCAGCCTTCAAACAATTATGGGCACCTATTGATGGAAGAGTGATTAATTTAAGTATGCGTATCAAACTCTAATCAGCGGGCAATGCGCAGTGTGCAGTTGGCAATCAGTCGCCGGGCCTAAAGCTAACTGCACACAGCCATTGCGTAAAGAATACCGCTTCTGGTAATAGCCACGGGTCCCGGGATCCAAATCGGGGGGAATTGAGTGTAGTTTTACCGGAGCAACAAGCACTCCTCCAGCGTGTAAGGCCAATAGAATAAGCTGGTATTTCTCACTTGGGTAAAGAATGAATTTGGCGATAAGTCCTTCTTCTGACTTATTTTTGCCCCCTTATGGAACAGTTGTTACAGCAGATAGAAGATGTAAAAAAAGAAGCCGGGGCATTCGCCGCTACCGATGCTAAAACAGTCGAGGAATTTCGTATCAAGTACCTGGGTACAAAAGGTATTGTAAAGAATATCATGGGCGAAATGAAGAATGTACCGAATGACCGTAAAAAAGAATTCGGGCAGGTGCTGAATGAGTTCAAGCTGTTTATCGAAAACAGGTACGACGAATTAAAAGGCGCCACTTCGGATAATGGTCACCAGGCAGCGGATATCGATCTTAGTTTACCCGGCGATCCCATGCCTTTGGGTACACGTCACCCGATCACGATGATGCGCAACCGTATCATCTCGATTTTTCAACGTCTTGGTTTTGCCGTTGCCGAAGGTCCCGAGATCGAAGATGACTGGCACAATTTTACTGCATTGAACCTGCCGTTGCATCACCCGGCCCGCGATATGCAGGATACCTTTTATGTGCAACAGAATCCTGACTGGCTGTTACGCACACATACCAGCAATACACAGATCCGTGAAATGGAAAAAGGCAAATTGCCGATCCGTGTGATCTGCCCCGGTCGTGTATACCGTAATGAAACCGTAAGCGCCCGCAGTCATTGTTTCTTTCACCAGGTAGAAGGTCTTTATATCGATGAGAATGTTTCTTTCGCCGATCTGAAACAAACACTTTATTTCTTCGTGAAGGAAATGTATGGCAAAGATGTGCGGGTTCGTTTCCGTCCTTCCTATTTTCCTTTTACCGAACCGAGCGCCGAAATGGATGTAAGTTGTTTTATCTGCGGTGGCACAGGTTGTAATATCTGTAAAAAAACCGGTTGGGTGGAGATCCTGGGTTGCGGCATGGTACATCCCAATGTGTTACAAAATTGTCATATCGATCCGGCCAAATACAGCGGCTTTGCATTTGGTATGGGAGTAGAACGTCCCGCCATGCTGAAATACGGTATCAATGATATTCGTCTCTTCAGTGAAAATGATGTTCGGTTTTTGAAGCAGTTTACGAGTGCTATATAGACAGGTTATTCTTTAATCCGCTTTTTACCACATAGGAACATCAGAAACATAGGTTTCATATAGAATTTATATGGTAATTAGATTATGATTCTTCTATATAAATTCCGGTATTTCTCCTTTTTGTACCTTCCATTTTCAAACACCATCATCACCCTTGTATAAAATGAGTTTATGCGGATTATTTTCCTGCTGATAACTTCCATTTCGCTAACTATTTACTCCTCTGCACAGGATCTTACCGGTACCTGGGTACGCACCAGCGGCGGCAGTGTCGATTATGCAGAGATATGTATCATCGGTTCCGGCAATACCTATATCGGTTATACTTACGATGTAGGCTCGGGACATTGCAAATGCAATTTTCTCGGGCAGTTCAATACTGAAAAGAAGAAATTGAAAGGTATGAACAAGGGAGTGATCGAAAAAACATTCCTGCATGGCCAGTCACGCTACAACCTGAATTATGTCACCATCAATGGAGAAGAATACCTGCGGGGAATGATCACTGCCAAAACAGTCGGTACCAAACTGATGAGCTTTGGCCTTCCGATGTTTATTACCTACAGGCGCAGCAATAAACAAGTCGATACTACTGCTTATATGACGGATTGGTTCGCTAAAAATCCTGAAGTAGTTAACGACACAGCCGACCTTGCTTTTGAGCCGGAGCCTGTTCCGGTAACAGAAACCCCTGCTACCATCACTACTGCTGCAACTATCGCTGCTGCCGATACAATCAAAACTTCTCTTACAGCAGATAGTATTATCACGGAAAAGAATAAACGCAGTACCGATACATTATCCGTTATCAATACCAGTGAAAAAGAATTAGTGATCAAAGTGATGGACAACGGGATCGTAGATGGCGATATCGTGAGTATCATTCACAACGGAAAAGTGATCGCGGAGCGGATCGCCGTAACAACAGTACCTTATGAATTAAAAATACCTACGGGAACGGGTAATGAGCAACAGGAGATCGTACTGGTGGCGCATAACACCGGTACTATTACACCCAATACAGCACTGATCGTTATCGATACGCCTTCCAAACAATACCGGCTGACTGCTTCTACAGACTTAAGCAAGAATGCGATGATCATTTTCCGGTATAAAGAGTGAGGAGAACACGGATTAGATGGATTAGACAGATTCTAATAACCCTTTTATTAAAACACAGGTCGGATAATATCCTAAAATCCATCATCCATCCAATCCGTGTTCCCCCAAACTACCAATTGCCAGTTCCTTATGGCCTGCTATCTTTGTCTATTAAATAACTACTGGCAGTGGAGATCAACAGCATTTGTATTTGCGGGGCAGGAACAATGGGCAGCGGTATCGCACAGGTAGCCGCTCAATCTGGTTTTTATACCATCCTGTATGAATTAAATGCTGCCGTACTGGAAAAAGCAAAAGCGACTATTGAAAAGGACCTGCAAAAGCTGGTTGAAAAAAACCGGGTAACGGAAGATCAAAAAAAGAAGACCCTGCAACGAATGGTCTTTACCAATGACCTGCAGATCTGCCAGGCAGATGTTTTTATAGAAGCGATTGTAGAAAAAGCCGCCATCAAGTCAGCGCTCTTTAACCAACTGGCCGAATTGAATCATAGCGAATGCATTTTTGCCAGCAATACGTCCTCCCTCTCTGTTACCAGTATTGCTGCAACGGTAAAAAACCCGGAACGCGTGATCGGTATGCATTTCTTTAACCCTGCGCCCGTCATGAAGCTGGTTGAGATCGTAAATACCAGTTATACCAATGAAGCTACGACCCGCACCATTATCGAACTGACAAAGCTGATGGGTAAAACACCGGTGCTCTGCAAAGATTCACCGGGATTTATTGTGAACCGCGTAGCAAGGCCTTATTATATCGAATCCTTACGCCTGGCCGAAGAAGACATTATTGATTTTGCACAGACAGATCGTTTGCTCGAAGCCACCGGTTTTAAGATGGGCCCGTTTAAACTGATGGACCTGATCGGTAATGATGTGAATTACGCCGTAAGCGTATCCGTACATGAACAATTGGGAAATCCTGAACGATTAAAACCCTCTCCTATTCAAAAAGAAAAAGTGGAGAAAGGTGAGCTTGGCAAAAAAAGCGGCAAAGGGTATTATGAATATTGAACCACTTTCTAATTATAATTAATTCATGGTCTTAGTAACGGGCGGCACCGGCTTTTTGGGTTCCTATATTATCAAACACCTGGTTGAAAAAGGATATGCTGTCCGCGCCATCAAACGGACCACTGGAAAATTACCCGCTTATATTTCTTCTGCTATACTCGGTAAAGTGGAATGGGTGGAAGCCGATATTCTTGATGTGATGTCGCTCGAAGAAGCGATGGAAGGTGTCGATACCGTGATCCATGCCGCAGCGATCGTTTCCTTTCAGCACAAGGAACGAAAAGATATGTACCAGGTAAATGTGGATGGCACTGCCAACGTGGTCAATATCGCCATGGAAAAAAATATAAAGCGGCTGGTTTATATCAGTTCCGTAGCTGCTTTGGGCCGTACAGCCAATGGAGGCCATGTCAATGAAGACAAAAAATGGGAGGAAAGCAAGGTAAATACACACTACGCCAAAAGTAAGAAT
The DNA here is from genome assembly GCA_946479615.1 of uncultured Bacteroidota bacterium. The sequence continues at coordinate 5,687 of CAMLGR010000175.1, forward strand.
AAGGCAGAGCTTGAAGTATGGCGCGCGATGGGTGAAGGATTGAATGCGGTGATACTGAACCCCAGTACGATCCTCGGCTATGGCGATTGGAACACCAGCAGCAGCGCGATCTTTAAAAATGTATACAAGGAATTCAAATGGTATACACCGGGTGTCAATGGATTTGTAGATGTGGACGATGTAGCCAGGGCCGCCGTATTATTAATGGAAAGCGATATCACCGAACAACGTTTTATAGTTAACAGCGACAACTGGCCATTTAAAAAACTGGTACATACGATTGCAGATGGCTTTCATAAAAAAAGAGCTTCGAAAGAAACAACACCCTTCCTGATCAGCCTGGCCTGGAAGCTGGAAAAAATCAAATCATTTTTTACCGGTCACAAGCCCCTGTTGACCAGGGAGAGCGCCCGGGTAGCACATAGCCAGACCCATTTTGAAAACGATAAAATACTAAAGGCATTACCGGGTTTTTCATTTACCCCCCTGCAGGAAAGCATTGAAAAAGCCTGCGAAAAGTACCTGACAGAGGCACGGAAGTTGCAACCTTAGCCGGATGAAATGTATCTTTATTACTCATTCTCAATACATATTCTATGAAACCGGTATCTTATTTATTACTACTTGTATTTACCTGTATATCCGCGATCGCCCAGTCGCAGATCACCATTTCGGGGAAAGTGGTCGATTCTATTTCCCGCGAACCCCTGCAGGGAGCCAGTGTATTCGCCCAGAATACCACGCAAGGCACCGTTACCAATGCCAATGGTGAATTTTCATTGACGCTCAAATCGGGTGGTTACGAGATCATTTTAAGTTTTACCGGTTACCTCATCCAGCAATTCCAGGTCACCGATAATAAAAGTCAGCAACTGCAGATCGCTATGATGAAAGAAGATAAGACATTAGGCGAAGTGGTGATACAAAGCAGTAACGAGGTCATGGATGGATGGGAAAAGTATGGCGATTTCTTTCTCAGCAATTTTATAGGCGCCACTCCTTTTTCAAAGAAATGTACGATCCAGAATAAAGACGCGGTTAAGTTCTATTACTATCGCCGCAGCGATAAATTAAAAGTATTGGCTACTGAACCTATTGTGATCAGCAATGAGGCCCTGGGATATGATCTCCGCTATCAGCTCGATTCGTTTGTGTATTATTATAAAACCGATCTCAGTTCTTACCGCGGCACCTGTTTCTTCTCCGAAAAAACGGGCAGCTCTCCGCAGGAACTCGCCTGGAAGACCAACCGCAAAAAAGCCTATTTCGGCTCCAGGATGCACTTCATGCGTTCCATGTTCGACAGCACACTGACCAAAGATGGATTTACCATCAGCCTGCTGGATGATAACGACAACCGCAAGTTCAATAAATTACCCAACCCGCTTGCTCCCGATTATTATAGTATGATCGATTCATTAGACCAGGTAGAAGTGTATTACCCGGCCAAGATCACGGTGGCTTATCTCAAAGCTGTTCCTGAAGATGATTACCTGCGGCAGTATAAGTTACCCATGAATGTAGGTATACAGGTATCCTATATTGAGCTCATCAATCCTATTGCTATCAAGCAAAATGGTTATTACTACGATCAGAAAGACTGGATCAACCAGGGTTACTGGAGCTGGAAGAACCTGGCTGACCTGTTGCCGTTTGATTATTTACCATAGACAGTCGGTCGGTCCGCAGCCGGCAGCCATTATTCTACTATTTGAACCCCATCTTAGTATTCAACCAATAAAGTATTATCAAAAGCCGGGCTGATAATCGTGGATTGCCGGCTGCTAGACCGACTTCCCCATGATCTTTTCCCATAACTGCGGTATCCGTTTGATCCATACCAGCTCCTTCATTTTTTCTTTGGCATCCACTGCAGGTGAACCAAAATAGTTTTTACCACCTTCCAGCGATGCAGGTACACCACTCTGTGCATACAATACCGCGCCCTTACCAATGGTGAGCGTTTTACTTACACCTACCTGGCCCCAGAGGATCACATTATCTTCTATAGTGGTAGCACCGGCAATACCGACCTGGGCGGCGAATAAACAATTCTTTCCGACTACCGTATCATGACCGATATGCACCAGGTTATCGATCTTGGTACCATCGCCGATCCAGGTATCACCGCTTACTCCGCGGTCGATCATACAACCGGCGCCGATTTCAACGCCATTGCCTATAACTACACGGCCACAACTCAGCATCCGTTTATAATGAATATCGCGGTTGGTCTTTTTATTATAATAGAAAGCGTCGCTGCCGATCACGGTACCGGCCTGTATGACCACATCATCGCCGATCACGCAATGGTCCAGTATACTTACATTGGGATAGATCACACAATTTTTACCAATCGTCACCCGGTTGCCGATATAGGCATTCGGCATAATGGTACTGCTTTTATCGATAACAGCCGAATCGCTGATCGTTTTCATGGAAGGGCGGAAAGGGCGGAAATGATTGACGATTGTTTGATACGCCTCGAATGGGTCGTTGGTTATTAATAATGCTTTTCCTTCGGGGAACTCCGTTTTCTTATTGATGATGATAAAGCTGGCGGCAGAGTTGATGCAGGTATCATAATATTTGGGATGATCCACAAATACAAGATCGCCTTTCTCCACTTTATGTATCTCGTTAATACCGGTGGCGGATGCAGTTGTATTACCTATCAATTCGGCATTGATCAATGATGCTATCTGTGTAAGCGGAACAGGATTATCAAAATGCATAGTGATATGATTTGCGCAAAGGTAACAGCTATCAACACCCGATAAAGGGGTATAACCGTAATTCTACTGTGGAATCCTTCCTGTTATCATAAAAAATCTAAAAAAAATTTACGCCCTTCCCTGACAGCTTTTAGCAGGATTTTACTGATCATTCATCATTCAATATGCAGTACTCATATCATTACATGAATGATCGATTATAAAATCATTCTTTTGAAACCTTTGCTGCACAAGCGTTTCAAAAGAATGCAAAAGATGATCGTATCAATTTTATTTCTATACCGGTTTGATTTTTATAAAAGAAATCGTTCGGTTTGTATAAAAAACACTTAGCCTTATCCACAGTAATAAATAAAATGTGAATAAAATTCCTTTAAAAATTTTTTTGGATAGTAAAAAATATATTTAATATTGTGATGGGAAATTCGTTTTCCCTGTACTTACTAACCCATCCA
>CAMLGR010000176.1 GCA_946479615.1 uncultured Bacteroidota bacterium
TCTAAATTTGAAATAGAGTTTTGATACAGTCTTGTGAACAACAGGATTCAAATGAGGTCCTGCGCAGCAGACGTCCGAGCGAGGTCTTACGCAGCAGACCTCGCGATCCAAAAACACAATGGAACATCCTTCCTCATCAGAGTCGGCTTTGCCAGACCCTGATGGGACACTGGCTTCAACAGACCCTGATGAGACATCGCCTTCAGATCCTGATGAGACACCGTCCTCACCAGATCCTGGCAGGCACCATTTGGCCTGAACCTGCTGTGTCCCAGTCTTTCTTACTTCCCCTAATATCATCTCCCATAGTATAGCAGAAAATGAATACTTTAGATGCCTATAAAAAAACGTCGTGACCTTTTTCAACAAGCCCGTACTCCTCCTTTTTACTCTATTATGTGTTGTCACCCTTGATATCCGGGCACAGGTTTGCCAGGGAAGCCTGGGTGATCCGCTTGTTAATATCACGTTTGGAGCAGGCGCCAATCCCGGACCCTCCTTAACAGCTGCCGCTACCAGCTACCAGTATATTGCCGGCGATTGCCCCAATGATGGCTTTTATACCGTCAGGAGTAATACCAGCAATTGTTTCGGCGATTCCTGGCATAATCTCGCGACTGATCATACAGGAGATCCCAATGGTTATTTCATGCTTGTCAATGCCTCCTTTCAACCTGGTATATTTTATCTCGATACCGTAAAAGGATTATGTACGGGCACTACTTATGAGTTTGCGGCCTGGGTAACCAGCGTACTGAAATCATCGGCCTGTAATAATGCCGGTATTCAACCCAACCTGAGCTTTACCATTGAAAAAACAGATGGCACTATATTAAATACCTATACCACCGGCAATATTCCCAACCTGGCTTCGCCCGCCTGGCAGCAGTATGGCTTTTTCTTTGCTACACCGGTAGGTGTATCCGATATCGTATTGAAGATCGCAAATAGCTCACCCGGTGGTTGTGGTAATGATATTGCATTGGATGATATCACTTTCCGCCCCTGCGGTCCCCAATTAAATATTGCTATTACCGGTAATCCCCAACCGAATGTGACCATTTGTGAAGGCAGTTCCTATTCATTTACATTGGGTGGCGCCTTGGGTGCAGGATTCAGCAATCCGTTATTGCAATGGCAGACAAGCGTCAACGGAGGCCCCTGGACAGATATTATTGGTTCGCCGGGTAATCCATCATACTTGATAAATTTTCCGGCAACTACATTACCTGGCACCTATGCATACCGGTTGTCTGCCGCAGAGGCCGGCAATATGAGTACGCTCAAATGCAGGGTAGCGTCCCAACCCGTCAGTGTTAACGTAGCTGCAGTACCGGTAACTATAGTTACTATCAATTCACCCCAATGCGAAAAAAGTACATTGATATTATCAGCCCAAGGAGGCATTGATTACCAGTGGACAGGTCCCAATAGTTTTGCTGCTTCCGGCGCATCGGTGTCGGTTCCCAATATACAAATGAGTAATGCAGGGAAGTATTATGTACTGGTAAAAAATGCAGATGGATGCACACATCCCGATTCGGTCATGGCCATCATCAATGCCAACCCGGTAGCGGCTGTTCCTTTTTCGGATACGCGTATTTGTGAAGGTGATGATATTACACTCGGAAGCAGTGGCGGTATTTCATATCAATGGTTTCCCGTCACGGGTTTATCGGCAACAGATGTTCCCGGTCCTGTAGCAAGACCAACCGATACTATTACTTATCACGTAGTTGTTACAAATCAATTTTCCTGTCGTGATACGGCTGATATCACCGTGAATGTAGTAGAAAGACCGCGCGCAAATGCAGGGCCGGATCAATATGTGATCAAAGGAAATCCAACACAACTACTGGCAGAAGCCTCCGGGCAGAATACCAGTTATTCCTGGTCTCCACCCATATTTATGAATGATCCACTGGCATTACAACCCACTGTTACTCCATTGATCGATACCAATTACCTGTTAACGGTTATTTCCAATGAAGGATGTGGCACCGCGACTGATATGGTTTGGGTATATGTCTATCCTGATATCTATATACCCAATGTATTTTCTCCGAATAATGATGGACATAATGATACCTGGTCGATCCCTGCGTTAAGAGCGTATTCAGAATTTACCATTTCTGTATACAACCGCTATGGACAGTTGATCTTTTACACAAAGAACAACGCCAAACCCTGGGATGGAAAATACAAGGGGCAGCCTCAGCCTGCTGACGGGTATGTGTATGTAGTAAAGTTAAAAGACGGTAAAAAAGTATTCAAAGGGACTTTGCTTATTGTCCGGTAATGGATCGTGCCAGGTTTTAGATGTTAAGTGTTAGGTGTTAAATGTCTTTAAATTGAACATTTGGAATGTAATGCAAAGTCATTTCAGTAATCAACCTAAAATTTAAAATCTAATACCTAACATCAATACCTAAAACCTTTCCGGCTTCCAATCTCTAAAAACATTATAAATAGTAACAGCCGCCGCTTCTTCCGCTGTTAATTGTTTTGACCAGGCAATGCGTTTGGATGGGTCAATGGAAGCTCCATAGTTCTCAAATTCGCTGTACCGGGTATTTTTATAACTATCAGTGTTATTCCAGGCCGACCAACCTTCTGCACGTATATGCGCACCAATAAAGCAATGCATATAGATCACAGAAGCATACGGGCGCCAGGGTCTTCCCAGCGAAGCGCTGTGGATACTGGTATCTCCGGTAAGAATACATTCATTAAATACATATCCGAAAGGATGATCCTTTGGCGTGGAGGCAGCCGTTACATGCGAGTTCTTCTTACTATGAATATGACAACGCTGGAACCAAACAGTAGAGGAACCAAAAATAAAATCGGTCGTACCTTCTATATAGCAATCCTCGTAGTATTGCCGGCTTTTTTCATTATTGGTGAAAAGAATATCCTGGTTGCCGGTAAAACGGCAATTGATAAAGATGGCTTTATCGCCATCCGATTCTACAGCCACCGCCTGGCCGGCGCTGAAACCGGCATCATTCTGAAAACTGATATTCTTCGCATGAAAATTATCCGCCTTGATCAAAAAACTCCAGGAGGTCCGGGTATTGATGGTATCACCTGCCGGAGAAACTTTACCTGTATGATCGTCATAGGTTAATACAGTCTTGAATTTATCTTCACCTGTGAGAGTTACAAAGTTTTTAGATGAATCCAGGTGAAGTTTCTCCTTATAAATACCATTTTTTACATAAACCGTCACCGGTTTTGTATTATTCCGGGGAATGGCATCGAAAGCAGCCTGTACTGTTTTGTATTGACCCGATCCATCCTGCGCGACAATGATCTTTTTGATCTGAGCATTGGCCGGGAGGTAAAAGATAATCATCACTAGAATTACCTGTATATTTTTTCTCGTTGGCATGCATTCATTTTAAGTACAGAAAGATACTGCATCTCTGTGTAACTCTGTGTCTCCTCTATGGCCCTCTGCGTATAATTCTTTTAGGAGAGTTTCTACTCATAAGAAAATCTTAGGATCGGCTTTTGCCTGCTACATTACTCCCGGAGTTATACGCAGAGGGCCACAGAGGAGACACAGAGGACCACGGAGGGGTTAGCTTATGTCAAGGTCGTATTTTCCGAGGAGGCCCGGCAAACCCGTAAGGGAGAATTTTGCTTTTTTGATCTTGTTTATTTCCGGGTCGATAGAATAATTAAACGAAGTATGAAAATCAGTTTTTTCCAAAATCGTATTCTCAAACTTTGCATTCCCCAGATCGCAGTTATTGAAAACGACACTACTTAAATCTGCTTCCGTAAAATCAACGTCCCTGAATTGTGAATTGGTAAAGACCGTTTTCTTCAGCTTACATTTATAAAAAGAAGACTGATCCAGGTTGCAATTCTCCACCCTGATAGAAAATCCAAATACCCTGCACTGTTCGAAGGGCAGCCCGATCATTTTATTATCCCTGAATAATATATCATTGAAAACCGTATCCGCCAGTTTCACCAGACTGAGATTACAGCCGGTAAACTCACATTCCAGGAAACTGATCCCGCTGAAACTGGTATTGGAAAAATCACAGTTGAGAAAAATACAATTCTCGTACTCCCCTTTCGGTAAAGTTGTTTTCGTAAAATCAGTTTTTTCAAATTTTTTATCGGTAAAGAGTTGCATAATTCATTCAAAAATAAAATTAAAAATACCAGTACGCGATTTTTAATTTTACTTTGACCTGCTGTCTCTTTGATTTTTGATTAAACTCAACCTCATGCGAATCATTATCATCCTTGCATGTTGTGCACTCCCTGCCCTCCAGGCTACCGCACAAAAGAAATTAAAGTATGATATCAGTAAGACTACCGGCGACACCAGTTATCATACTCCAGAAGACCGCCTGTATGTAAAAGCAGGAAGTAAAGGTTCGATTGCCGACCAGATCAAAAGTTCCGTGTACCGCAGAGGAAATGCATTCATGATCTGCTTTTCCATAGAGACGGGAAGAACAAGTGTGCTCTCGATCGAAGAAGGCGATGCCGCCGGTATCACGTTACAGGATGGGACTACGATCAGCTTAAATAATACCTCCTTCCTACCAGAAATCAGGTGTCACCCACAGGGACTATGGCTGTTATATTTTTGGATTTTACCGCTTGAATGCGGCTGCTATCCGGTCGTTAAAAGCATCACCGGTCAGTTCTATCCGTGTGCATACATCCGCAGGAAATTTCGATTATGATATAAAAGGAAAATTCGCGGATGTGATCGCTGACCAGCTCACAAAGTTCGATTGATGTATTATGCGCGCCTGGCTTTTTTCAGATCTTTAAGATACCGGATCCTGAATTTCACGATCCTTTTGATCAGCCCGACAGGAAGCGGTTGATCCAGCGGAAACTGCACTGTGCTTTTGGGGCCTTTATACCGGGCGAGCTCTTCTTTAAAAGCCGGCACTTCTCTTGGCGCAGGATATAAACCAATATGATTTTTGAACCCGGCAAAGAATACCAGGTTCGTTCCGTCCAGTACAAAACCAGGGATAGCATATTTGATCGCTTCCGTGGCTTTGGGAGCAGCCTGCTGCATAATCACCCTCATTTTTTGCAGCAATGCCTGTGTTTGATCCGGGAAACCCGCAATGTATTCATCGATATTTTTCGCTACAGGTCTTCTGGTTGCTTTTGCCATACAGAGATGATGTTAAGTTTTAAGGAATAAAAGGGAAGATCATTCATTCCCATTTCAGTACAACAAATCTAGCGGTTGACTATAATATAGATACTGTGCAGATACGACAATTTACAGGGCCGGTTGCGTCAAAGCGGCCGGTTGCCCGGACCATATTTTTTCCATAGCCCGATGATAACAATAGCAAGAGGGATCGCGGCCAATAATAATACGAGAATGACCGACCAGGTTTTATTCAGTAATAGCAGGAGAATACCGGCGCCGATACATATACATAAGCCAATCACGAAAACCATCGCTGTTCCTTTACCTGCAGGATCAGTACCGTTAGGCAGAATAAATATAGGGCAGACCCAAATAAGGAGAAGCAATACTTCTATGCAATGGCTATCCAGGCGGCTATCATCATCCTAAATAAATGTATAGGCAAATATAGACCTGCGATGGATCTATCAGATTTCTCCCTTCAGTGATTTGATGATCACTTCGCCTTTGCTGTTGACATGAAGTTTACGGTAAATATTTTTTATATGCTGCCTTACGGTCTCGAGCGTAATACCCAACCGGGAAGCGATCATTTTATAACTGAGCCCATCTACCATCGCTGTGATGACCTGCTGTTCTTTAGCCGTCAATGGTTCGTTATAACTTCTCCTGGGAGCGAAATAATCAACTACTTTACGGGCAATCGTGGGAGACATTGCCGACCCGCCCTTACTGATAATTGTAATGCTGTCCAGTATTTCTTCCGCCGGTGTATCTTTTTGCAAATACCCTACAGCGCCTGCACAAAGCGCCTTGAATATGCGATCGCTGTCTGCATATACTGATAAGATCACAATCGATGCTTCAGGAAATTTCCTTTTGATAAGAGGAATGGCTTCGATACCCGTCATGCCGGGCAGGCCAATATCGGAAAGAACGATATCTATTCCGGAAACCTTTTCCGCTCTTTCAAAAAATTCTTCTACCGAGCCGGCGGCAATAAGACAATCCAGTTCCTTCTGCCGGGAAAAAAAGGCAGCAAGATTATTTCTCACCACTCCATCATCCTCTATTAATGCAATATGTATCATTTCGTTTCAAATGTAGTTTTCCTTTAACCGTAGTTCAATACCATATTCGGGGTATAATCTATACAGGTACTTTCAACAGGATGGTCACCCCATTTTCCGATACGATATCAAGACTGGCTTTCAGCCGTTTAGCTCTCAGCTTCATATTATACAAACCCTGCCCGCTGGCTATTCTTTCGTCCCTGATACCTTTGCCATCATCTTTGATTTTCATAATAAAGCAATGGTTTTCCTTTTTCAGGTCTACCACCACCCTGCCGGCACCGGCATGTTTTACCACGTTATTGATCGCTTCCTTGAAGGTGAGGTACACATTCTGCCGGAAATTCATGGCCAGTTTTTCAGTATCTGCAAGCCCGCTATGATTTAATTCAAAATCGATATTGGCAGGGATCAGCATATTATGCAAATGCTCCTGCATATATTGTATCATACCACCCATCGTGTCGTTGCGCGCATCGATGCTCCAGATCACATCTTTCATGGTAGAGACTGCACCACGGCTGATACCGGCAATCGCACCCAGTTGTTCACTGGTATTTTCTTTCACCTCTTCTCTTTTTACAGCATCTGCCAAAATCGTTATCCGCACGAGTGAGCTGCCCACATCATCATGCAGATCGCTGGCGATACGTGTACGCAAATACTGGATCTTTTTTACCTGGTTGATCCGGTTACGTACTATGATATAAACCAGTGCGGCTGTCAGCAGTACTACCAGTACAATGAACCAGGCGGTCTTATAAAATACCTGCCTGATCACGATCTGTATCGATATTTCATTGCTACTGGCCGTTCCCTTCGCTATATTTCCTTTTATGCGGAGTGTATAATCGCCAGGCGCCAATCCATTAAAAGAAATACTATGCTGGTTGCCGATAGAGTGCCATTCATTGTCTAGTCCCTGCAACTGGTAGAAATAACGGTTGCCCGCAGGATCATACATATCGGATAAAGTAAAATAAAATGTAAAGAACTTATCTCCCGGATCGATAACCACTTTTTGCATGGCATTGATATCAAAGACCGATTCGATCGTTTCACCATCATGATTGATCTTGCTGAACCGTGTGAGTAAAATCGTTACCGGCTTTTCTCTCTTGAATGCCTGGGCGGGATCGAAGATCATATACCCGTTTAACCCGCCAAAGATCATTTGCCCATCGGGTAACCGGGAAAACGCTTTCCGGTTAAACTCATCCGTATTCAATCCATCTTTTGCATAGAAGTTGGTAAACTGGCTGGTTTGCCGGTTAAAATAACTAAGTCCCGCATAAGTACTGATCCAGAGGTCATTGTTACCGTCGCGCAGCAAGCCACAAACAGTATTGTTGCTGAGACCATCCCGGTTGGTATATTGTTTAACAACGCCGGTCCTCTCATTATAATGAATGATACCGCCTCCTGCCGTACTGATCCAGAAACTGCTATCGCTATCCATCGCAAGATCGTTAATGCCATGTTCCAGTACGGGATGGATATCTTGTTTGATTACTTTACGGGTACGTGTATTTATTTTATACAATCCTTTTGACGTACCTGCCCATAACCAGTTATCTTTTATCAATAAACTCCAGCAGGGAATATCGGTAAATGGTTTGTTTCCTTTATCATCTTTGAATGCCTGCATTTTGCGGCTCAAAGGATCGAAGGCGAAAAGATTATGCTCACCGGATGTCCAGAAAACAGATCCATCAAAACAAATACTGAACTGGTTGATACTTTCAAATCTTGTTTTCTCGTCACCATTCTCTAAAAATATTTCAAGCGAATCGGTACGTGTATCATATCGGCCAATACCAAAACCGGCCAGCCAGATCACGTCTTTCTGATCATACCACATATCATAGATATAACCGATATCGTAATGACCATTCAATGGTATCCGCAACGCATCGTTGTGAAATGCCAGCGAAGAAACAGGTATAGCGCCAAAGGTGGATAAGGCGATGGTGGTGTCGCCATGCTTGGTATGTACTTTCTTCAGCAACCCATAATTTTCTGTAGCTGCATACACTGTATTGTTCCGATCGGTTATGATGCGCCTGCAACGCATATTCTTCAATTCTTTTCCTGCGAGATGGAAAGGGATATTGGTGAATACAGCAGCCCGGTTGGAGATTTTGATAATCCCATTATCTGTTCCGGCCCAGATATTATTGTTGTTATCCTTATATACGCAATAAACCAACGTTGCATTGGAAGAAGTAAGCAGCCAGCTATAATCAATGATCTTCCTTGCTTCCATATCATATTTTACCAGGCTGGTACGGTCATTCCCCACCCAGATATTACCATCGCCATCGATACAATAAGAGGTATGAATATGCAGGTTGGGACCTGCAGGAGCATAACTGTTTTTTATCCAGCTATCGAAACTATTATCAGTTGTATTAAAACGGCTGATACCATAAGAAGAAATGCTCCATGTCTGCTCATGCTGGTCCCTGTACATCTTTGCATACCCGGGTGCATACAATACCGGTTGACTTAAATATTCGGAAGAACCGCCCCGGTTGATTTTCTTTACCAGCGCTGTTACCTGGTCAAGATAAGATATCCATACCTGCCCGTTCGTATGATCTGTTATTCCTACCAGTACCATAT
>CAMLGR010000177.1 GCA_946479615.1 uncultured Bacteroidota bacterium
AGTGTGGACTATGTATTTTATTTTTCTATTTAAAACTGTTTTAATTGGTTGGATTGTTATAAATTTTTTTGCTTTTTTGTTTAAAATCTATCTTTTATCCGTCCATCCACTTCTATCCGTGTTCTATTCTTCAACCACCAAAATGCTCCATAAATCCTATCTTCATAAATACCTGTTTAAAACTACCACAAAGTGGTATGCAGGAAATTATAAAAACAAGACCACAACCATTAAATTTGAAGACTTCTTACCAAAACAGGATGCAAACATGAGGTTTTCCGCTTTTTTAACGGTATTACTTGTTTCCATAATATCTGCTCATTCCCTGTTTGCACAGGATTCCACCCTTACTGTCTATACCGATATCAGCAAAATAGGACTGTCTCAAACGATCACTAAGAAAACTCTTTATAATACCTATATCGCACATTCTGCGTCGCTGCCGGATACCTATTCCTCACTTACATTTAAAAAAGGAATTCCCCGCGGCTTTATCCCCAATGAACTGGTCCCGCAAAAACCAGTCATCCGGTTTCATATCAGCAACTCGGCCGACAGCACAGTTTCCATCTGGTTCTTCCCCGGTCTTCATTTCTGGAGCATCAGGCTTTACCGTGATGAAGATGGCAAACTGGTAACTATTCCTTCTGTTTTTCCACATAACGAAGACAGTATTTCTTACCGGCAACTTTCACTGGCTGCACATGATAGCGCAACGATCGTAGCCGAACTCTGGCAAGTAAAGACCTACCTGAACATTGTCAACCCGCGATTGATCAACGACAAATACCTGGCTTCCTACATTACCGAGTTTCATGCATCCAACCCGCAATCCGACCTGATCACCTACCTGTTTTGCGGATTACTGCTGATGCTGATCATTTATTCATTGGCCAATTTTATCCAGGATGCCAATAAAGAGTTCCTGTATTATTCAGGCTATGCTTTTTTCCTGGGATTGATGCTGTTTGCCAAAGCCACTTATAGTTTTCATACTACCTGGCTCAGTTTTTTCCAGGAAGAATACCTCGATTTTGTTATGCAAACGGCAGGTGTGATGTTTTACATGGCATTCATGCAAAAATTCCTCGCTACCCGCACCGAACACCGGTTCCTGCATATTCTTTATAATATTGGTATTGCCATGTTGCTGATATCGGTGATCAGCTATACTTACCTGCATTATTTCACCAATAATTATGTACTGGAAAATGGCTGGGAAAATCTCACCAAGATTATGCTGCTGGTGATGGTGCTGATCTTTTTATTTTATAGTCTTCGTCACTGGAAAGATAAGCTGTTGCGTTACCTGTTCTGGGGGAATCTCTGCCTGTTTGTTTTTGCACTTTTATCCCAGGTGATCGTCATGTTCGAATCATTGCGCGCCTTACCCGGTATACTGGGCAATTCTCTTTTTTATTATGAAATGGGGCTGTTTCTCGAGCTTGTTTTTTTCCTTGCTGGCTTGAACTATAAGAATCGCAGGCGATTGATCGGGCAGGCACAGGAACGGGAACGGTTAAAGGCTGATAACCAGATGAAGGAATATGAAAAAGAACTGGCGGTGTTCAAAGCGCAAAAAGAAGAACGTGAACGGATCTCCGCCGACATGCATGATGAATTAGGCTCGGGTATGACAGCGATCCGCCTGATGAGTGAAATTGCACGTAATAAAATGAAGGAGAATACACCCGTAGAGATCGAAAAGATATCCCATTCCGCCGATGAAGTACTGAATAAGATGAATGCCATCATCTGGAGTATGAATAGCGGAAATGATACGGTGGATAATCTTGTTTCCTATATCCGTTCCTATGCACTTGAATATTTTGAAAATACACCGATCAACTGCAAGGTGAATATTCCCGATCGTATCGCGCAGCTAGATATCAGCGGAGATAAACGAAGAAATGTATTCTTATGCGTGAAAGAAACACTGAATAATGCAATGAAGCATTCAAAAGCTTCGGAACTGCGTATCAATATCCTGATCGGTGAAAAACTGGAGATCTATATTGCCGATAATGGGATTGGTATAAAAATGGACAGCATCCGCCAGTTTGGAAATGGTTTAAAGAATATTGCCAAGCGAATGGAAAGCATCGCCGGGACTTATCATATCGAAAATAATAACGGAACGATTACGATATTGGGGTTGCCATTATAAAGATGGGGAATAGAACACGGATAGAAGTGGATGAACGGATATAATGGGCATTTAATTCAAGAAATCATTCATATCCGTTTCATCCGTGCAATCTGTGTTCCATTTTTCAAATTAGAAGCAATAGAACACGGATAGAAGTGGATGGACGGATATAAAATGGATTTACTCAATTTTATATCACAGCCCATATTTCAATAGTATGACAATGAGTACACGGATAGTACGGATGGAAAGGATGATGGGATTTCAGAAAGAAATCATTTATATCCTTTCATCCGTGCCATCCGTGTTCCATTCAGAAGCAATAGAACACGGATAAATGTGGATGAACGGATATAATAGGGATTTATTCATTTTATATCACACTCCATCTTTCAATATATTAACAATGAAACACGGATGATACGGACAGAACGGATGATGGGATTTCAGAAAGAAAATCATTTATATCCTTTCATCCGTGCCATCCGTGTTCCATTCTTCAACCCATAAAGAGAATTCAGAAAATCCAATTAATATCCGTCCATCCACTTCTATCCGTGTTCCATTCTTCAAACAAGTAAACTCTTCCCAATTGTTGTTCAGGCTTATTTCTTCGCCATCACTCCCGCCAGCAACATGATCCATCCCAAAATAAAGAAAACACCTCCGAGCGGAGTGATGGGACCGATGATCCTCGTCAGGCCACTACCCTCTATTTTCAGCAATGTCATAAAGTAAAGTGATCCTGAAAAGAATAGTGTTCCTATGATAAAACAATTGCCTGCCCAGCGGATAAAGCGATGCGGAGTATTGTCGAGAATAAGAGCGATGATCAGCAATGCAAGGGCATGGTAGATCTGGTATTGTACGGCCGTCTGGAAACCATGAATTATTTTTTCATCACCGGTGATGGATTGTAATCCGTGCGCACCAAAAGCCCCTGCTGCTACACCGAGACCGCCGAAAATAGCCCCGGCCATTAAAAAGTTTTTATGCATGACATATTTTTTCGATCAATGCTTTCAGGTCTACAGGCTGCTCGTTGATAATGATCTCCGCCTGTTCATAATATATTTTCCTGTCAGCAAATTTTTTGATAATAAATCCTTTGATCTGTTCATCCGACAGATCCTTTAACAAAGGACGTTCCTCTCTTTCTTTCAATAGCCGTTCAAACAATACATCCAGTGGCGTATCGAGCCATACCGTTATACCCGAACGGTTCATGAATTCGATATTATTAAAATAGCAGGGAGTGCCGCCTCCGCAGGCCATGATCATCGAATCACGGCTCTCTGTAATAATATGAAGCGTGTCTTTTTCCAGTAACCGAAAATGCTCCTCTCCCTGTGATGCAAAGATTTCATTGATACTTTTATTTTCTGCTTCGACGATCTGTTCATCCAGGTCGAAGAAAGGAATGCCTAACTTCTGGCTCAATTGTCTTCCCCAGAACGTTTTACCGGAACCCATAAACCCAAGCAGGAAAATCTTCATGAAATTCAATTTTCAAATCCTCACATCTTTGAACTATTTAAACGCATTATATCCCGTTACATCCATTCCTGTGATCAGCAAATGAATATCATGTGTGCCTTCGTAAGTAATAACGCTTTCGAGATTCATCATATGGCGCATCACACTGTATTCGCCGGTGATCCCCATTCCTCCCAGCATCTGGCGCGCATCACGGCAGATATTCGTAGCAATTTCACAGGCATTTCTTTTTGCCATACTCACCTGCTGTGGCGTTGCTTTTCCTTCATTCATCAATACACCCAGTCTCCAGTTGAGTAATTGCGCCTTGGTGATCTCCGTGAGCATTTCGGCCAGTTTCTTTTGCTGCAATTGAAAAGCACCAATAGGTTTACCGAATTGTTCTCTTTCCTTTGAATAGCGCAAAGCGGTATCGTAACAATCCATAGCAGCACCTACAGCGCCCCAGGCAATTCCATACCGCGCTTTGGTAAGACAACCCAGCGGACCTTTCAATCCTTTCACATTGGGGAAAATATTTTCTTTCGGCACTTTCACATGATCAAAAACCAGTTCGCCGGTAGCCGATGCACGGAGGCTCCATTTACCATGTGTGGTCGGTGTATCGAATCCTTTCATCCCTCTTTCCACGATCAATCCATGTATTTCACCGGCTTCATTCTTGGCCCATACTACAGCTACTGTGGAAAAAGGCGCATTACTGATCCACATTTTCGCCCCGTTCAATATCACATGATCGCCGGCATCTTTAAAATTGGTAAGCATGCTTGAAGGATCGCTGCCATGATTGGGTTCGGTAAGCCCAAAACATCCCAGCCATTCGCCACTCGCGAGTTTCGGCAGGTATTTTTTACGCTGCTCTTCACTGCCATAAGCATAGATCGGGAACATCACCAACGATCCCTGTACCGATGCAGTAGAACGCACACCGCTATCTCCTCTTTCCAGTTCCTGCATCATCAATCCATAACTGATATAATCGAGACCCCCGCCACCATATTCTACCGGCACTGTAGGACCAAAACATCCCAATTCGCCCAGTTGCTTGACGATCTGTTGCGGAAATTCTGCTTTCTGGGCATACTCTTCGATAATGGGGGAAATATCCTTCTTTACATAATTGCGGACCGATTCACGGACCAGCTTTTGCTCATCTGTCAGCAGTTCATCCAGGTTAAAATAATCGGGACTTTGAAAAAGGTCTGTACGGGCCGCCATAATGCAATCGGGTTTAATTGCGGCAAAGTTACGGGGTAGAGAAATAAGAAATGAGAAATAAGGAGTGAGAAAGTAAGTCTTCGCTATTTATACTGTCATTTTCTAATTCCTGGTTCCTTATTTCTTATTTTTCATTTCCAAATCTGGCATGGTTTAAGGATTACTACCTTAAAACCCCGTTATGAGAGCAATATGGACCGGTTCAATAGGCTTTGGCCTGGTGAATATCCCCGTAAAAATGTACAGCGCTGTAGAAGAAAGTACCCTCGATCTCGATATGCTGGATAAAAAAGATCACGCCAATATCAAATTCAAGCGGGTCAATGAAAATACCGGCAAGGAAGTCGCCTGGCAGAATATCGTTCGCGGCTATTTACTGAATGAACGGTACGTAGTACTGGACGACACGGATTTTGAAAAAGCAAGCCCTGAAAAAACAAAACATATCGACATCACCCAGTTTGTCGATGAAAAAGATATCGATAGCACGTATTTCGAAGTCCCCTATTACCTGGAACCGGATAAAAGTGGTGGACGTGCTTACGTGTTACTTCGGGACGCACTGGAAAAATCAGGAAAAGCCGGTGTTGGTATTTTTGTGATGCATAAAAGAGAACATGTGTGCCTGATCAAAGCCATCGGCGATGTACTGGTACTGAACAGGATCAGGTTTGAACAGGAAATCCGTTCACCCAAAGACATTAAAATCCCCGCGACAAAAAGCAAGCCACAGGAAATAAAAATGGCGGTCAGCCTGATCGATCAACTGACACAACCTTTCGATCCATCACAATACAAAGATGATTATACCGGTAAACTAATGAAGATCATCAGGACAAAAGCCAAAGGAAAGAAGTTACCTTTCAAACCAATGAAAGTGGTTCATTCAAAAACACAGGATTTGATGGAACAGCTTAAATCAAGTCTTACACCTTCCAAGAAAAAAGCATCATGAGCCTGGCTATTTATAATAAAAAAAGAGATTTTAAAAATACAAAGGAACCCAAAGGCACTACGGCATCGAAAAGCGGTTTCCGCTTCGTGGTACAACGGCATGAAGCCAGCCGCTTGCATTATGATTTCAGGCTGGAGCTTGGTGGTGTATTAAAAAGCTGGGCTGTACCAAAAGGGCCTTCGCTGAATCCTTCTCAAAAAAGACTGGCCGTGATGGTCGAGGATCACCCGGTTGATTATATTTCCTTCAAAGGAGATATACCCGAAGGAAATTATGGCGCCGGTCATGTCGATATCTGGGATAAAGGCAGTTTTGTTCCCGTCAATCCCAAACATGAACCCATCAGTGAAAAAGAAGCACTGGCCGGCATCAAAAAAGGTGAATTGAAATTTGCGATGAAGGGAAAGAAATTAAAAGGAGAATTTGTACTCATAAAATTAAAAGATGGCGATAAGAACTGGTTATTGATCAAACATAAAGACGAGCATGCCGTCAAAACAGTTTACGATGCAGAAAATGATAATGGAGAAACGCCTTTGAAAAAATCATTAAAAACAGCTCCTGTCAAAAAAAGTAAAAAGAAACCCGCTGCACGTTCTTCTCAACCCATCCAAAAGAAAGCCGGCTCCTTTACAGTCACTTTAACCAATCAGCAAAAAACATACTGGCCTGATGAAAGTTATACCAAGGGCGATATGCTGGATTATTACGATAGCATCGCAGATTATATTCTTCCCCATTTAAAGAACCGTCCTTTATCGTTAAAAAGAAACCCCAATGGTATCATGGATGAAGGATTTTTTCATAAAGATGCCGGCGAGAATGCACCTGAATTTGCAACCGTATTCCCTGTAGAAAGTGAAAGCAGTAATAAAACCGTGGATTACCTGGTTTGTAATAATAAAGCGACGCTGTTATATATTGCCAATCTTGGCAGTATCGAGATCAATCCCTGGAACAGCACGATCAAACAACCGGGCAAGCCTACCTGGATGGTGATCGACATCGATCCTTCTTCCAAAAATACGTTTGGCGATGTAGTAGATGTGGCGCTGGCAACCAAAGCGGTATTGGATAAGGCAACTATCAAGTCGTATTGCAAAACATCCGGCGCCTCGGGTCTGCATGTATATGTGCCGATGAAGAATAAATATGATTATGATACCGTTAAGGACTTTGCACATATCGTCGCTTCATTGGTAAATGATCAACTGCCCGATACGACTTCGCTCGAACGTTCCTTAAAGAAAAGAGGGGCTAAAATTTATATCGATTACCTGCAGAACCGCACCGGTCAAACGCTGGCCTGTGCCTATAGTTTACGACCCGTGCCCGGTGCACAGGTGTCTACCCCGCTTGAATGGAAAGAAGTAACACATAAACTGCATCCTTCTCAATTCACAATGGAAAACATCCTGGCAAGAGTGCAAAAAAAAGGAGATCTGTTTGAAGGTGTTCTTACCGGTTCCACCGATATCAAAAAAGCCCTAAAGATCCTATCCTGATACTCCCTATATGAAATCTATGTGCACCTATGTGCCTATGTGGTAAATTTACGCCAGTCGGATATTACTATTACAGAATTGCGTAGTCTCACCACATAGGCACATAGATACATAGGAATATGCGCATAGGGTAACTGATTTTTTCTCATCTTTGGAATAATGAGTATTATTCATGCCCCGGCGACACCTGCCCAACTGGAGCAGGCTGCTGCAGACAATCACACAGAATTGTTTTGCGAAAATGCATATATCTCCGGTGGCGGAGTAAAATCAATAGATGGACTTACCTGGACCTGCCCCGTTAATGGCCATGATTCCGTCATCGCTTTTCCTGCACTGGATACAACGAATGCCGGTGAAAAACTGGATGAATTAATGGCCTATTACCGGCAACATCCCTGTAAAGCAGGTTGCTGGTCATTAAATCCTTCTCATCCTGCCGACCTGGGTGTAAGATTATTAGCCCGTGGATTTCAACCCGGCTGGAAACCTTCATGGATGGCGCTCGAACTGGATAAGACAAATACAAATTATACTTTACCTGCAGGAGTTGAGATCAGGGAAGATAATGAGACCGATACCGGCACTGTTAAAAACCTGCCCTATGCCGGTGAACAGGGCGCTATTGCACAGGCATTATTAAAAACAAAACCGGAACTGGCCAAACGTTTTATTGCACGGTTGAATGGAAAGATCGTAGGACATAGCGCCGTATTCCTGGGAAGTAATATAGCAGGCATTTATAATGTGGGTGTGCTTCCTTCTTACCGGAACCAACATATAGGGAAAGCTGTAGTTGCCGCCGCCTGCTTGTACGCGCGGGATAAAGGTTACCAGTATGCAATATTGAATGGTACCGGCCGGCGCATGTATGAACAAATCGGATTTAAGTGGATCAGTAACGGCTCGACCTGGTGGTTGATGAATGATCGTTACATAACTGATCCGCCATCACCGGAAAAAGTTGCATTGGCAGAAGCTGTCGGAAATGGAGATATTGCAACGCTCGATCGGCTATCCGGACAATTTACTGCTGCTGATTTAACAATACCACTTAATAATGGAATGACATTGACACAACTGGCAGCGCATTACCGCCAGCCGCGCGCAGCCCAATGGCTGGCCGATCATGGCGCTGCATATACGGTACTCGATGTATGGGACCTGGGATGGAAGGAACGCGCTGCGGCGATGATAAAGGAAGATCCTTCGCTGGTCAATGCTATCTACGGAGAATGGCAGGCTACTTTATTACATATCGCAGCAGAAAGAAATGATATTGAGCTGGCAAAGCTTGCCCTATCCGCTCATCCCGATCTTACGGTCACTGATAAAACATATAACGCAACAGCTCCCGGATGGGCAGAACATCTATCCCGGAAAGAGATCGCCGACCTGATAAAAAATCACTCCTGATCTCTGCGGCTCTCCGTGTCTCCTCTGTGGCCGGGGGCGGGTGATTGTTGGTGGGTGGTGTGTTTTGTTGGGCTATTGTCACAA
>CAMLGR010000178.1 GCA_946479615.1 uncultured Bacteroidota bacterium
ATTGTGTATTTATTTTTATCGTTTACCACCAAATAGTATGGAAGTAATAAAATGTGTTATTACTTTTTCATTACTGATGAAAGCTAGTTTATAAAGTAGCCTATGTGAACCCTATGTTTCTATGTGCCTATGTGGTGAACCTACGCCAGTCGGTCATAGTGCTATAACAGCATTGCGTAATCTTTACCACATAGGCACATAGAAACATAGGGTTCACATAGGGATAACTACAGCAGGACTTTCTCCCGCATATTAAAATTGTAAATAGATCGGCATTACCGGCTCTGCCGATTTGAAATAACCATACAATACCACGAATGCAAAGAAGATAAACAAATAAGCAATCATCGGCGCACGATGGATACGACCGATCATCCTGTCGGCAAAACTATCGGGAATAGCATGCAGGATATACGCCAGCCCCATCATATACAATACCGATTGATAGTTATTGAAGAAAGCAGGCCATACGGAAAAATGAATGTCATGCGCTACCTGGTACAACATACTGGTTGCCGTATCGAAATCAGCCGCTTTGAAGAATACCCAACCAAAACAAACAAAATGAAAAGTGATGATTATAGCAATCCCTTTATAGAGCCAGTTCTTCCGCGCTGTATGCAATGTTCTTCCCGTAAGCATCATCCATATTTTGTGCAATGCCAATCCCAATCCATGCAAAGCACCCCAGATAATATAGTTCCAGCTCGCACCATGCCAGAACCCACCTAATAACATAGTCGTCAGTAAATTCATATTGGTACCAACACCTTTTCTTTCCCGGCCGATTAACGGTGGAAGAATAAACAATAACAATACGCTGACGCTAACGATCAAACCCTGCCACCACAACAGGTGAAATAATTGCATACTTCCCACCCAAACTCCGCCGAGAAATAACATGGCAAAAAAACCGGTCGCCATCGAACTGCTGCGGTTACCGCCCAATGGTATGTACAGGTAATCACGTAACCAGGAAGACAGCGAGATATGCCAGCGCCGCCAGAATTCGGTAATGCTTTTGCTTTGATAAGGCGACAGGAAATTGACAGGTATCGTAAACCCCAGCCATTTGGCAATACCGATCGTAACATCGCTGTAGCCACTGAAATCACAATAGATCACTACCGCAAAAGCATATATGGCAAACAGGTTCTCCAGGCCCGTATAACGTCCCGGATCATCGAAAATATAGTTGACAAAGTTGAGCGTGATATAATCCGAGATGATCAATTTTTTAAATAAACCCGATATGATCAGGTAAAATCCTTTCGCAAAATCCGTGTCCGTGATCACATACGGCTTGTTGATCTGCGGCACAAAATCATGCGCCCGCACAATAGGACCCATAACCAGCTTGGGAAAGAAAGAAAGGAATAAAAGATAATCGGTGAATTTTTTAGCCGGTTCAAATTGTCCGCGGTATACATCGATCGTGTAACTCAGGTTTTCAAACGTATAAAACGAAATACCTACCGGCAATAATACATTCAATGGATTGAAACCGGTATGCAGCCAGTCATTACTCAGCGAAATAAAGAAGTTCGTGTATTTAAAATACACCAGCATTCCCAGGTTGAAAACAATACTGATGATCAGTAATAGCTTTTTTATTCCTTTATGGGTTTGCCGGAAGATGGCATTGGATAAGAGAAAATCGACAATCGCCGATAGCACTACCAGTCCTACAAAATAACCGCTAGCCTTGTAAAAAAAATAGAGAGAAAAAAAGCAGAATATATAACGGCGCCAGGCAAAATTGTTCCTGAATAAATAATACAGCGCAATAAAGACGGCAAAGAATAATACAAAGAATCCATTGTTGAAGAGCAACGGGTTCTCCGGATCGTAGAGAAATTGTTTTAAGAAAGATGAAAGATCGAATGATGGCATAAATTTTTTTATTCAGAAAAGGCTGGCTTTAAATTAAGAGTTATGAATTATGAATGTGTGACATTCATAATTCATAACTCTTAATTACTTCACCGAATGCACATATTTTTCATACTCCCTTATCATTGCCTCAAAAAAATAATTGGCCAGTATAGCAGCTCCGCGCGGGTTTGGGTGTACATAATCCTTTCTTGCACGGGCAGGCCTGGATTCCGCCCAGTCAACAATTGAATTGGCTCCTCCCATTGTAGCAAACTGGTTATAAAAAACACTGTTGGTCTCATAGGCCAATAGCGCCTGCACTTTGATCAGCGAATCGATACCGATCGCCGACTTGTATTTTCCGCTATAACGAAAAGCGCGGTCGGTCGTACTCACCACTACAAAATCAGTCTCCGGGAAACAGTTCCTCATTTTCCGGATCACAGGCAACATCATTTCCGAGTACCAGTGAAAGTCTCTATCATTGGGACGAAACATCAGGTTCACCCCATATTGAAACACGATCAGGTCATACGGGTTATCTTCCGGGATCGCACTTAAAAACGCAGAATCCACCCGCGCAAATTCGATACCGGTAATACCACGGAAAGAAAAGTTGTCTACAAAAATGCCGGAATCAGATTCGAAAGTGATGCCATATACAGGAAATTGTTCATCCGCTACAGATAAGGCAATGCGCCTGCTGTAATCCCTTGCCATCACGATACGATTAAACGGCTTGGATGGTGTCAGCGTCATTCTTTTGGTGTTCACTGTAACTCCTGTTGATTTTTTCACAGGACCGCATAACAGACTTTTTTCTATGATAACCGAATCGTCATGTATCGTCTGGTCCCTGATCTGCACCCAGGCATTGCTGGTATGAAAGGAGTGTCCGGATAAAAACAATTTCCTGTTTTTTCCCTGCATGAAATTATCTTCTTCCCATCCATCGGAATAATCGGCGATCGCACTCTCCCGGAATTTCGATACCGGTGATGTGATCGGAACAAATCCGACGCCATCGCCTCCAAATGATTCCTGCAATAATTTGCGAAGCGTTTGTGTCATCAGGTCGCCTTCGATCATACTGTCACCGAAATAAGCAATGCGCACTTTTCTTTTCTTGCCGGCTTTCAAATCATATAATTTCTTTACGAAATTCTCCAGCGAAGATCTCAGGGTATCGGTACTGAAATCGGTGATAAAACCGGGTCGATGGTATAAGGTAAAATCTTCTTTAGGTTTTTCTTCCACGATGATGGGAGCTACAACCGTATCTGTTTTGACAACAGCTTTGGTTTCCCTGACCGGGTCGGGAGGAGTGGTGACCACATCAGAGACGAGGTTGACACGATTGAAAGGAAGCCATGAAAATTTCAGGAAATAAGCGGCAACAGAAACCGCCAGGAAGATGCCGACACCTGATACGACAAATAAAAGTACGCGCCGGTTACTGTTCATACAATGGAATAACTAGTGAGTAGCTGAAAGCTTATGTTTTTTAATAGCTGCTGCGATCCGGGTTTTCCATTGTTCGGGCGCTTCTGAATATCCTGATTTGCTCATGGCTTCCAGCCAAAGCCGGTAGTCCTTATTGCCTTTGAGCTTCTCATAATACTTTCTCTTTTTCACCAGTTTGCAAAACGCGATATATGAAGCGGCTGCATTCGGATATTGTTTGTATCTCGATTTAACGCCTTTTGTTTTCATCAGGTCGTTTTTACCGATGATACCGAAATGGTTGTTCAACAGTTTGGAATTACGGCTGGTACCAGCACCAGATTCTATGATCGCCACACCGAGTATCACCGCCGCCGGTATTTCATACTCTTCAGACAGGGAATCAGCCAGGGGTCTGAATTTGTGTATATATTTAGACTGGCCCGATACTGATTGTAAAAAAACCAGTGCAAAAATGGTTATCAGGATTTTATGCCATTTCCCGGGGCCAACCGGCGATATGCTGGATTTTTTAAACATGATTCGGGGGTAAATATAATACGCATATCCGTTTTTTCTAAATCATTTAATTTGCAGCCGGAAAAGCAGCAGGTGTTAGGTTTTAAGTGTTAGATATTGGGTGAAATCACCCTGTTTAAAACTTAAGGTCTGAAATTCATCACTTAACACTTAAAACCTAAAACTTAACACCAAAAAAATGAGCAGTAATCTTATAGTAGACGACAAAACAGGCCTGCAGGAGTTTCGTGAAACGGGTCACCAGCCTAAAAACCCTGTTATACGGGCAGCGGCGCAGGTTATTTCCTATGTCTTTCATCCTCTTTTTGTACCGGTTTATATTGCCCTGTTCCTTATTATATCACAGCCTTATTTATTCGGGGGCATCGGCACATCCGGAAAAGTGCTGAAGATTATCCAGTTCTTTTTGATGTATAGTTTCTTTCCGCTGGTAACGGTACTGCTGGCAAAAGGACTGGGCTTTGTACAAACGATTTATTTAAAAACACAGCGCGACAGGATCATACCTTATATAGCCAGCGGTATTTATTATTTCTGGATCGCTTATGTATTGCGTAACCAGCCGGAGAACCCAAAGGAAGCGGTGCAATTAGCGATTGCTATTTTTATTGCTTCTTCGGCGGCGCTTATTTTCAATATCTATATGAAGATAAGCATGCATGCGATCGCAATGGGGATACTGGTTGTTTTTGCCGGTATTATGGCCAATCTCCAGGCGGTGAACAGTACTATTTATGTGTCGGTGGCTATTCTTGTAGCCGGGCTGGTCTGCACAGCGCGGCTGATCGTTTCTGATCATACCTCCAAAGAAATATACACAGGACTATTGCTGGGCGCAGCTTGTATGCTTGCCGGGGTATGGGCGGATGGCATTCTGCCGTAGAAAATTGATAATGATGAATTAAGAATTATGAATGTAAAGCCCATTCATAACTCTTAATTCATCACTACTAATTTAAAAGCTTGCCCGCCAGATTTTAATTCCCAAAAAAATAATCCACAAAAAATTAGCAATTTAAAACTAAATACTTTAGTTTTGATGTTCATAACTATTAATAACTATATTCTGGCAGGAACACGTAAATCATAATTTTGGCAATGGCAAAAACTGAAAAAACAACCGAGATGTCAAACAATAGTGAAAAATTAAAAGCACTCAAGCTGACCATCGAAAAGATCGATAAGGATTTTGGAAAGGGCAGCGTAATGATGATGAATGAAAAGGGCGAGAACATCCAGGAAGTCGTATCTACCGGTTCTATCGGATTGGATACAGCTTTGGGAATTGGTGGTCTGCCAAGAGGAAGAGTGATCGAAATATATGGACCTGAATCATCCGGTAAAACAACAGTAGCCACCCATGTGATTGCGGAAGCGCAGAAAAAGGGTGGTATGTGTGCTATTATCGATGCGGAACACGCATTTGACAGCGCTTATGCTAAAAAATTAGGGGTGGATGTGGACAATCTCCTGATCTCCCAGCCTGATTATGGTGAGCAGGGCCTGGAGATCGCCGACCGCCTGATCCTGTCAGGTGCCCTGGATGTTGTGGTTATTGATTCCGTTGCGGCCCTGGTCCCCAAAGGGGAGCTGGAAGGCGAAATGGGAGACAGTAAAATGGGATTGCAGGCCAGGCTGATGAGCCAGGCTTTAAGAAAGCTGACTGCAACCATTTCCAAGACAAATACCATCTGTATTTTCATCAACCAGTTGCGTGAAAAGATCGGGGTTATGTTTGGCAACCCGGAGACTACAACCGGTGGTAATGCACTGAAATTTTATGCCTCTGTGCGTCTTGATATCCGCAGGATGTCACAGATAAAGGATGGCGATGAAGCAATAGGCAACCGCGTAAAAGTAAAGGTCGTTAAGAATAAGGTAGCGCCTCCTTTCAGGGCAGCGGAATTCGATATCATTTTCGGTGAGGGCATTTCCAAAACCGGCGAGATCATTGACATGGGTGTTGAACTTGGTATTGTACAAAAAAGCGGCAGCTGGTTCAGCTATAACAGTGACAAACTCGGGCAGGGAAGAGATTCTGTAAGACAATTGCTGACAGACAATCCCGAACTGGCCAGGGAGATCGAAGCTAAGATCAGGGAAAAAATTAAAGAAGCACAAACAGCATAAAAGATTCATTTACAGTTGAAATACTGTTGTCGGATGGGTTACTAAGTTGAAAGCCGTTTCTCGTAAGCAGAGAACGGCTTTTTGCATTATTTTAGGACCAGGCACCTTTATTCAATGTTTAAACATTGTACATTTGTCCACTAAATTTGTAGAATTTAACTAATGACCGTGACAGAAAATCAAACGACCAGCGTAAACAAGACCAAATGGCTATTGATCATTTTTGCCGGCCTGGTACTGATCGCCTTTTTTATTCCCTGGGTATCCTGGGATGCCAATAAGGTCAGCGGTGCCGATATGCCCCTGGGAAATTTCTTCCGGTTATCTGAAGAATCGTACGGACTGGCAGCTCCTTTTCCCAAATTGAATTTTCTATTGCCTGCTGTATGGCTGATCCCGGTGCTTGCCGCTTTCACTTTATTATTGGCGTTTCTTAACCGCAGGTCGTTATTCGTTTTTATTCTTACCGGCCTGCTGGCGCTGAGCCATGCTACGATTTATATCCTCTTCACAAATGTATTGCGCGACCTGGGCGCTAAACAATCCTGGCAAATTGGCCTTTATATAACAATTATCGGCGCTGCGGGCATTATTCTTGTCAGTGCACAGACCGGGGTGAGAAAGGTTGCCTGGATCATCCTGGGACCCGTTATCGTTTACAGCGGGTTTTATGAAGTATCCAAATATTTAGAAAATGAAAAATTTGAAGATACCGCGAACACATCTTCATCTTATACTGTTACTGCAGATGACCTGATCAAAGAATTTGAAGCGAATGATAGTTCCGCCAATGCGAAATACCGGGAACAAATAGTAACAGTGAATGGAAATATTTCGGCCGTGGAATTGCCCAATGATTCTACCGTTAATATTAAATTCTCTAATACAGCAGGTTCCTATGCCATTTTTCCTTTTCATGACGGGGAACTGGCTGCTGCAAAACAATTAAAAGCCGGGGACAGTGTCTCCATAAAAGCTTCCTGCAGCGGTGGTGTATTGAGTGAAATACTCGGTATTGAATCGATAACATTTAAACGTTGTACCCTGAACAAATAATAAAACAACCTCACCCAACAAAACACAGTAAAATGAAAAAAACCTTCCTGATCCTGGCTTTGGTCACTTTGACCGGCAGCCTTTATGCACAAAAGAAAACAACAACATCGGCAACGGTGACATTTGATGCCACCACGTCTCTCGATAATCTTCCTAAAGCAGAAAACAAAACTGTCATTGCGGCTATCGATACCAAGACAGGCGCCTTGCAGTTTGAAGCAACTGTCAAGAACTTTGCTTTTGCCAACCCTACGATCCAGGGACACTTTAATGGCGCCAACTGGATGAACTCCGACACATATCCTACTTTCACATTTAAAGGCGGCCTGGCCAGCGCTACTCCTGTAGACTTCACTAAAAACGGTACTTATAAAGTGAATGTAGAAGGTGTGCTGACTGTAAAAGGAAAAGAACAAAAAGTAAAAACACCGGCTACTATCGTAGTAAAAGACGGGGCTATTTCAGCTACTTCTGATTTCTCTATCAAACTGGCCGATTATGAAATCACCGGTGCACCGATCGAAGCCGGCAAAGTTGCCAGGGAACCAAAGATCAGCGTGAGCGCAGATTTTCAATAAATACATTTACTTTTCAATAGAAGCCATCCTTGTGCAGGATGGCTTTTTTATTACCAGGAAGATGGATAATCGTTCGCATTACGAGAATCTTTATCGTTTACAACTTCAAAATTTTATCTTGTGCGCCGAAATACCTCTACATGAATACCAGGATCCTCAACAGTAAAAAAAGAATTGCGCTTGTGGCCCACGACAATATGAAACACGAACTGATCGATTGGGCCGTTTATAACAAGACTGCGCTTTCCAAACACAATCTCTATGCAACCGGCACTACGGGATCTATGCTGGAATCGGTATTATCACAAACTGTTATCAAATTCCTGAGTGGCCCGCTTGGTGGTGACCAGCAGATCGGAGCCAGTATCGCCGAAGGCAAATTGGATGTATTGATTTTCTTCTGGGACCCGATGGAAGCACAGCCACACGACCCCGATATAAAAGCATTGCTGAGAGTAGCTGCTACCTGGAATATTCCTACGGCGTGTAACAGGGCCACAGCAGATTTTATGCTTACTTCGCCATTGATGTATACGGAATATCAACCGGTATTGGCCGACTATTCGAGCTATGTAAACAGGAAATTAAATCCCTGAAGAACGAAGAATAACAGGTTTTATAAATTGTGTTTGACAAACTGCATTACTTTGGTAAACTCATTGCAGCGTACATCTAGATAATAAACTCCTGCCGGAAGTTTATCGATACTAACAGAGAAATTATTTCTTCCTGCTGTTACCCGGCGGGAATTTTGATTGAGGAGTTTTCCATTGGTATCAAATAAGCGGTATCTCATTATTCCATCTCCTTTCATTCCTGTCTCCAGCATTATTTCATCAATAGCAGGGTTTGGATATAACCGTACATGACTGGCATTCTCAACCGGCAGCGAAACGATTTTGGAGTAAACAGATTTTCCATCGATATCGGTTTGTTTCAAACGATAATACAACATCCCCTTTCCCAGTGAAGCAACTGCCGGATCAGTAAAATTGTAAGTATGCAAACCACTTGCATTTGCCGCATCAACCTTTCCTGTTTTTTCAAATTGAATACCATCCAGGCTTCTTTCAACGATAAAGCCGGAATCATTCACTTCATTATCGGTTTTCCATACCAGAATGGCATCATTCCTGACAAGCTTACCATTGAA
>CAMLGR010000179.1 GCA_946479615.1 uncultured Bacteroidota bacterium
CGTTGCTTTCCTTCTTCATACAGGCCTGCCCATTGTTTGTAGACATATTGCACAGGGCTCCATTTAAACCAGGGAAGTTCCACTCCGAATTGCATTCCATGTGTATGACCTGCCAGCATGAGGTCTACATCCGCATATTCTGGCCTCACTTCAGCATCCCAATGCGAAGGATCATGGCTCATCAGTATTTTAAAAGGATAGCTTTCAGCACCGGCATAGGCTTTTTTCATATCGCCATATTTGGGAAAACGGGCTTTGGCGCTCCAGTTCTCTATACCGATCAGCGCGATCTTATCATTCCCTCTTTCCAGTACCACGTGTTCATTCATCAGCAACCGCCAGCCCAGTTCGCCATGAATTTGTTTTAACCGTTCAAGATTAGCAGTTTTAGCGGCAGCGCTGTCCCAATGCACATAATCGCCGTAATCGTGATTGCCCAGTGTTGAGTACACGCCCATCGGTGCTTTGAGACGGCTGAATACATCCATATAATCCGCCATTTCATCAGAAGTATTATTTACCAGGTCGCCGGTAAAGAGGATGATATCCGGCTCTTGCGCGAGGATTTTTTCTACGCCTTTTTCAACCGCTTCTTTATTCGTAAAACTACCGGAATGTATATCCGACACCTGGATGATCTTTAATCCTTTGAAGGCAGGAGGAAGATTGGAAAACGATAATGGCACCCGTTTTAACTGGTACTTGTATTTATTCCCGAACCCATATACCAGTGAGCCAAATAAACCGCCTCCTGCCAGTAAACCTGCCCAGGTAAGAAAAACAGACCTTGAAATGCGCTCACCCTGCTGCAGGGCCTCTCCTTCAGTATTGGAGAAAAATAATTTGCCGGCAGCCCATTGGATCAGCCGGCGGATATCATCGATCAGGAAAAATATAGCAGCAATCAATTTGGCGAAGAACATTCCTGCAATCACCGCGAAAATAGTGCTGCGCACAAACTTGGCCTGGTGCTGAAAATGCAGGTAAGGAAGGATCAGCAGGGTGATAATGGCCAGGACAGAAATTCCCCAATAGCCATAATAGATAAATGTTCTTGTCTTTGTGCCCGCCGATGCAGCCAGGAATTTAACGACCTGGAACACATAAAAGTCCAGCAACACCATTACCCCGATAAAAAACCACCAAAAAGGAGAATTACGCATATATAAAGCGTAAAATTAAAGGGCTGTGTTTACAAATACTTTTTACCGAAGACTTATTTTTGTCATTTTATTGGGTAAAAATGGGCAAAACTATATTTTGCGGTCTTGACAACAGGCGGGAAATTTACCGTTTAACTTAAATTGTCGAAATAATCCATTATGGCAAGAATCATTGGTGTGGCAAATCAGAAGGGAGGTGTGGGTAAAACGACGACTGCAATTAACCTGGCAGCCAGTCTGGCCGTTTTGGAATTCAGAACGCTCCTGGTAGATGCCGATCCGCAGGCCAATAGCACCACCGGTGTTGGATTTGACCTTCATAATATTACCAAAAGCCTGTATGACTGCATGGTCAACGAGGCCCGGGCCAAAGAGGCAATCCTGAAAAGCGATATTCCTTACCTGGACCTTTTACCTTCCCATATCGACCTGGTAGGAGCCGAAATAGAAATGATCAACTATCCCAACCGTGAAACGGTCCTCAAAAACCTGCTCGATGCCGTAAGGGATGATTATGAATTCATCATTATTGACTGCTCTCCTTCACTGGGCCTGATCACGGTAAATGCGCTGACAGCCGCCGATTCAGTAGTAGTGCCGGTTCAATGCGAGTTCTTTGCCCTGGAAGGATTGGGTAAATTATTAAATACGATCAAGATCGTTCAGAGCCGTTTGAATACATCGCTGGTGATCGAAGGTATTTTGATGACGATGTATGATGGCCGCCTGCGTTTATGCAACCAGGTAGTGAGCGAAGTGCGCCGTCATTTCGAGGATATGGTTTTCAGCACGATCGTACACCGGAATGCAAGATTGAGCGAAGCGCCGAGTGTAGGTAAGCCGGTTGTATTGTATGATGCAACCAGCAAAGGCTCCATGAATTACCTGAACCTGGCCAAGGAGATCCTCCAGAAAAATGACATGACGAAGATCAAACAGGAAGAAAGAATACTGGAACTATAGATCGGTTTACATAACAAACGGGCCGTTTTGATTTTTTAATTTTTATTTTTGCCCCGTAACTATCGGATTTTACAACAGCTATACCTACTGCTGACAGTTTTTTACAATGACCAATCCCAAACAAAATAATAAGGAAGCGCTTGGCAAAGGAATCCGTTCCTTATTGCAAAGCATCGACAGCGATCTCAAAACCGGCACCGGGCAATTAAAGCCTGCCGTGGTAGAAACAGCTACAACTACCAGCCGTATCGGTATCGATGAGATTGAGACCAATCCCAAACAACCTCGCCGGGATTTTGACGAACAGGCATTAAAAGAATTGGCGGAATCGATCAAACTTCATGATATCATTCAACCCGTCACAGTCACCAAACTGGCGAATGGCAAATACAGGCTGATCTCCGGAGAACGGCGCTGGAGAGCTTCCAGAATGGCGGGATTAAAAGATATACCCGCTTATATCCGCCAGGCCAATGATGCGGAACTGCTGGAACTGGCACTGCTGGAAAACCTGCAACGCGAAGACCTGAATGCTATGGAAATCTCGCTCAGCTATAAAAGAATGATGGAGGAACTGGATTATACCCAGGAACAGGTAGCGGAAAGAATGGGCAAAGACAGAAGTACCGTAGCGAATTTTATCCGCCTGCTGAAACTACCACCGGATATTCAGCTTGCTGTTCGCAGCGGTGAATTGAGTATGGGACACGCAAGAGCATTGGTGAATGTCGATACAATAGATAAACAACTCTACATCTATAAAGAGATCAGGGAAAAAGGATTGTCTGTACGACAAACAGAAACCCTTGTCCGCAATCTTTACAAAGAAGGCGGCGGTGTTAAAAAAGTTTCAAAAAGCTCTCTTCCTTCTGCATTCCAGAAAATTGAAGATAACTTAGCATCCCATTTCAGCACCCGCGTCAAACTAAAACATAGCAAGAATGGCAGCGGCCAGATCGTAATCGAATATTATTCCCAGAATGAGCTGACCAAACTGCTCCGGGATATGAATATCGATGCTGAATAAAGCCGGGTGAACCGAGTAATGAAACAGCAGGAATCCCAAATAAGACGCCGCCGGAGCAATGCAATCATTGCCGTTATTCCTGTTTCAGTATTCACCCGTTATAGCAATTCCCTTAAAAAGATTTTCTTTTCTTTTCTTTTCCTGATAGCTATATCCTGTCTCTCACAGGCACAGGAAAAAGAAGTACTGGATTCAGCCGGTGCTGTTGTTACTACTACCAAGCAAATCGATACCATAGCTTCGGGTGAAGTGGTAAAAAAAACAAGGGAATACAACCCAAAAGTGGCGGCGCTGCGTTCCGCTATTCTTCCGGGTTTAGGACAGATCTATAACAGGAAATACTGGAAACTCCCGATCGTATACGGTGCGCTCGGTACATCCGCTGCTGTTTTTTTTTATAACCTGAAGAATTATAAAGATACCCGCTTTGCTTACCGCGTTAAATACAATATGCGGGTCAACCGTACCGATTCGGCGCTGTACCCAAGAGTAAAGGATATTCTGAAAAATTATAGCGAAGAAACACTTCGTTACTATCGGGATGAGTTTCGGCGCGATATCGATTATTCCGTCGTGGTCTTTGCTTTATTATGGGGATTAAATGTGGTAGATGCCGCCGTAGATGCGCATCTCAAGGCATTTGATGTAAGCCCTGATCTCAGCCTGCAATTAAAGCCCGGTCATAGCCAGATGGCTGGCACCAATGGTATCAGCCTGGTGCTGAATATCGGGAGAACAAAACCAGCGGCTCTTCTCCCCTCCCGTTTTTAATACCCTGTATCTTTTGCCGCATACCAGCGGCAGATATTCAATTTTAAACACCTGAACTTTGATAGTATATTGCAGCCCATTAAAATATTCTGTATGCGCATTGCATTGGTAGGTTATGGCAAAATGGGTAAAGCTATCGAAGAGATCGCCCTGGAAAGAGGCCATGAAATAGTATTAAAGATCGATGAGAACAATATCAGCGACCTCACAAAAGAAAATCTTTCAAAGGCTGATGTAGCCATCGAATTCACCAATCCCCACAGCGCATTCGATAATATCAAAAAAACGATTGGTTTCGGTACACCTGTCGTCAGCGGATCGACGGGCTGGACAGAACGCATGGAAGAAATGCAAACCTATTGCCGGCAGGCTGGTGGAACTTTTTTATACGCCAGCAATTTCAGCGTTGGCGTCAATATTTTTTTCGAACTCAACAAAAGGCTGGCAGCACTGATGGCGCCTCATGCGGAGTATGAAGTAACCATGGAAGAGATCCATCATACACAGAAAAAGGATGCTCCCAGCGGAACGGCTATCACGCTTGCTGAACAAATACTGGAAAAAGTATCGAGAAAAAAAGAATGGGTGAATGAAGACAGTCATAATCCCGGCGATCTTTCCATCATCAGCAAACGTATTGATCCGGCGCCCGGCACTCATATCGTCCGCTATGCTTCCCCGATCGATGATATCGAGATCATTCACACAGCTCATAACCGGAAGGGATTTGCCACCGGCGCTGTACTGGCCGCTGAATTTATCAAAGACAAAAAAGGTATCTTTAGCATGAAAGATGTACTCAGCCTGTAAAAATCTTCCCCTGGTAAAAGTGATGACGTATTGCCTGTTGCTGGTAACCGCAGTGACTGCAACAGCGCAAAGAAGAGATATTGATTCCATGCATCGCCTGGCCCAAACGGCCAAACCGTCTGAACAGCTCAGACTATATACCGAACTCGCTACGCGCGCCCGCGATGTCAATTCCGACACCGCTTTATTCTTTGCCAAAAAAGCAATGGAACTCGCCGAAGAAAGCAACCGTCCCTACGATAAAATGATCGTTGGTTACACAATGGGCCGCATTATCAGCGTCAAAGGCAATTATCACCTGGCGATAAAATATTTTAACGAATCCCTTCAGCTTGCCGAAGCCAATAAAAGCGATTCGGTGACGGCACTTTGTCTCAATGGCATCGGCACCTGTCTCTGGCAACTCGGCGATCATGCCGAAGCATTGAAGAATCATTTCCGCGCGCTGGGTATACGTGAGCATATAAAAGACACTTTAGGCGCTACGATCTCCAAAGTGAATATCGGGATGGTGTACCAGACACAGGAAAAACTACCGCTGGCTGAAAAATATATTCGTGAAGCACTCGCAGTATTGAAAGGTAATTACGATCCCACACTGCGGATTACGGCTCTCCATACACTCGCTAATATCTATGGTATGCAGGGAAAGATCAAAGAAGCATTTGCCATTGATGAAGAAGGCATAAAAATAGCCGAGCAATCAAACAGTGAATTTTCCAAAGCCCTGTTTTATGATAATATGGGCAACTGTTATCTTTATGACAGTCCCCCCGATTATCAGAAAGCCTTTGATTTTTTTACCAAAACCTTACTGATCGATTCTGCGTTT
Organism: uncultured Bacteroidota bacterium; assembly: GCA_946479615.1. The sequence goes on from CAMLGR010000179.1 coordinate 5,567, forward strand.
GAGAATAAAAAGCAGATGAGCGATAGTTATACCAACCTCGCAGGCGTGTTCCAGGAGCAAAAAAAATATGCCGCCTCCATTCCTTATCTCTACCGCAGCATCCAGCTATCGGAAGAATCGGGCTATACACAAGGAAAATTAAAAGGATTGCAGATGTTGTCATCGGCTTACCGGCAATCGGGCAACCCGGATGAAGCACTGGCCGCCCTGCAAAGCGCTATCATTGTAAAAGATAGTTTGTTTAACAGTACCAGCGAAGACCGTATTGCCGAAATGCAAACGGTATATGAAACAGAGAAAAAGCAACAGCAAATTAACCTGCAACAGGAGCAATTAAGCAAGAAGAATTATATCCTTGCCGGTATTATTACATTGGCTTTATTACTTGGATTACTGGGTATTTCGGCCTGGTTGCGGTACCGGTTGAAACAAAAGACCCGCCTGCAAACGGAGATCATTCACCAGCAGCAAATGGCGGCGAGCGCCGTTATCAAGGCAGAAGAAGCCGAACGGCAACGGATCGCCCGTGACCTGCATGATGGAGTGGGACAAATGATGAGTGCTGCCAAGATGAATCTCTCGGCTTTTGAATCGGGTGCGCATTTCAGCAATATGGAAGAGCAGGTATCGTTTGAAAAGATCATAGGACTGGTAGACGAAAGTTGCAAGGAAATACGGAGCGTTTCTCACAATATGATGCCGAATGCACTGATCAAAAACGGGTTGTCGTTTGCCGTACGTGATTTCATAGATAAGATCGAAAAGAAATCACTACAGGTTCATTTTGATACAGATGGTTTGCAAGACAGATTCGATTCCAATACCGAAATTGTGCTGTACCGCGTCATACAGGAATGCGTCAATAACGTGATCAGGCATGCCGAAGCCACCACCCTTGATATTTCGATCATCAAGGATGCAGAAGGAATAAGCGTGATGATCGAGGACAATGGCAAAGGATTTGATATTACTACGCGGGAAAATGCCGATGGCATTGGTTTAAAGAACATTGCCACCCGTGTGGAATACCTGAAAGGTTCTGTTGATTTTGATTCCTCGCCAGGTCGCGGCACATTGATCGCTATTAATATACCATTGCAAACCGGATAGATACGATAATTGTTGATGCTAATGGTAAAACTGGCCATTAGCCTGCCATAAACATGCACTAAGATGAAAGAAAAAATAACCCTGGCTATTGTCGATGATCACCAGATCGTTATTGATGGTCTTATGTCATTATTGAAAGGACATGATCATTTTCATCTTGCGTTTGCTACTACCGATCCAACAACTGTCATCGATAAACTGGCAAAGCAGCCGGTTGATATTTTACTGACCGATGTAATGATGCCAAAGCTGCCCGGCAACGAACTCGCTAAAAGAGTTAAAGAAAAGTTTCCTGCTATTAAAATACTGGCACTCTCCATGAGTGGTGAAGGTGAAACCGTGAATGAAATGATCAATGACGCCGATATATCGGGATATGTAGTAAAAAATATCAATAAGCATGAACTGGTAAAAGCGCTGGAAAAGATCGCTTCGGGAAATATTTATTTCAGTGAAGAAGTGATCGAAGAATTAAAACGCACCAATCAACGTAAAAAACAAAACGAGGAAGCACACCTCACTACCCGTGAAATAGAGATCATCCGGCTGATCGAAAAAGAATACAACAATAAACAGATCGCTGAAACACTTTTTATCAGCGAACGGACTGTGGAAACACACCGCAAGAATATCTTCCGTAAAACGAATGCCAACAGCGTCATAGGTCTTGTCAAATACGCCTACGTGCATAAACTTATCTGAACTCTATGTGTAACCTATGTACCTATATGGTAAAGGGTACGCAAGGCAGCTATTGAACTATAATTGATCGGCGTAAGCCTTACCACACAGGCACATAGAGACATAGCATCCACATAAGACAAATCGCCATTTTTCCCCAATTTTATCCGCTGGTAACAATCCCTGCAACCTACCCGGTTTTCTGCCTAGCTTCCGGTAAAACTCTCATTTTATGAAGAAATTAATACCTCTTTTTCTACTGGCACTTTTCATAGGCGCCTATTCGGTTGCACAGATACCACTGACCGTGTCGGCCAGCGGGGGCAATAAAAAAGCATCGGTAAGTGAACGGATCGGTCTTACCGATATTACTATTCATTACGATCGCCCGGGTGTTAAAAACCGCGAAGGAAAGATATGGGGGCAACTGGTCCCGGTTGGTTTTACCGACCAGGGATTTGGCAGCAGTAAAGCAGCTCCCTGGCGCGCAGGCGCCAATGAAAATACAACGATCGAATTCTCTACCGATGTACAGATCGAAGGGCAACCCTTAGCGGCTGGTAAGTACGGATTTTTTATTGCCTATGATCCCAGTGAACCGACACTTATCTTTTCCAAAAATGCTACTTCCTGGGGAAGTTTTTTTTATGATCAAAGCGAAGATGTGCTGCGTGTAAAAGCAACTCCACAACCATTGGATAAAAGTGTAGAATGGCTGAAGTATGAATTCCTTAATGAAACGGCCAACTCAACAACGATCGCACTGGAATGGGAAAAGCTGATGATCCCATTCAAAGTGGAAGTCGATTATACTAAAGACCAAATCGCTTCTTTTCGCCGCGAACTGAGAACTGAAAAAGGATTTATCTGGGAAAGCTGGAACCAGGCAGCGCAATGGTGCCTGCAAAACAACACCAACCTCGAAGAAGCGCTTCTTTGGAGTGATAGCGCTACCAGTATTAATTTCGGCGGTGACAGGGTCTTTCAGCCATGGTCCACCAAAGCACCGCTATTGGAAAAGATGGGGCGTTCGGCAGAAGCTGCCGACATCATGAATAAAACACTGGCTTTTGCCGGTGTTAATGATATTCACCAGTATGGCCGTTCTTTATTGGCGCAAAAGAAAAACAAAGAAGCCCTGGCTGTTTTCAAAACGAATTATTCCAAAAATCCTAACCAATTCACCACGCTGGTAGGTCTT
>CAMLGR010000180.1 GCA_946479615.1 uncultured Bacteroidota bacterium
AAAGCTGGTAACGAAGCGATATCTGTATATGGAACCATTACAACTGAAACCACGGCCCGCGCTCCTTTGACCGGTTTGAGTTCGATCGGTGTATTGGCCAGCAACCTGGGAAATGCCGATCTGCACTGGGAAAGCTCCGGTACATTCAATGCCGGTCTTGATTTCAGCATTCTCAAAAACAGGATCAGTGGTAGTGTAGATGTATACAGCACCAAAACAGATGGTTTGATATTGAAACGTAACCTGCCGATCATTACCGGTTACAGCTTTGTGCTGGACAATCTTGGTAAAACGGAGAACAAGGGCATTGAAATATCATTGAACACAGAAAATATCAAGGCCGGTGATTTCAACTGGCGGAGCACGATCGTATTCTCCAGCAATAAAAACACGATCGTAGATCTGTATGGTGATAAAAAAACCGACCTGGGTAACCGCTGGTTCATCGGTGAGCCGATCGGAGTGATCTATGATTATAAAATGATCGGTGTATGGCAGGTGGGTGAAGATGCTTCGCAGCAGGATCCCGGCGCGAAACCAGGCGATCTCAAATTTGCCGACCTGAATGGCGATAAAAAAATAACAGCAGATGATAAAACCATCCTCGGACAACTTTCACCCAAATGGATCGGTGGCCTGACCAATACCTTCCGCTACAAGAACTTTAACCTGAGCATTTTCATACAAACCGCACAAGGGGCATTGAAAAACAATGTTACACTGACCTATGCCGATGAAGCCGGCCGTATGAATATACCTGTGGATGCAGGTTACTGGACAGCGACCAACAAAAGCCAGACACGTCCTTCACTGGCGTATACCAACACCAGAGGATATGGTTATCCATCTGATAATAGTTATACCAGGATAAAAGATGTAACGCTGAGTTATAGTTTTCCGCAACGGATACTGGACAAGATCAAAATGGGAAGTATTACCGTGTATGCCAGTGGCAGGAACCTGCACACCTTCACCAACTGGATAGGATGGGATCCTGAATTCAATTACTCATTCAGGGGTTCAGGCGACTGGACCAATAACTACCCGATCACCCGTTCCATTGTATTCGGAGCCAACATAACACTTCGTTAATTAATAAACTCATTACAAAATGAAAAAGAATAGTATCATAATTGCGGGTGTATGTATATTGCTGCAACTCTTCACCTCCTGCAAGAAAACCTTTCTCAATGAGAAGCCGTACTCTGCGTATGCACCTGAAACACTGACCGATTCACTGGGTTTCGAAGCATCGCTGGTAGGATTATATAATCACCTTAGTACATTCTTCAGTTATAGCGATCCGCAGGGATGGCCAAGTGTATGGCATGCCGGTACGGATATCGCATTTGTGCCACCCACGCAAAAGCAGGGTATTGAAGTTCCTTACTATGATTATAACCAGTTGATCGCAACCGATGGCGCCGCTTCCTTTACCTGGGGTTGGGCTTACAAGATGATCAATAATACCAACATCATCATTAAAGGTGTGGAAAGCCCTTCATTGGGTGGCATGACGCAGAACAATAAAAATAGCATCAATGGAGAAGCTCGTTTCTTCCGGGCCTATTCGTATAACATGCTGGCCACTCTTTTCGGAAAAGTGCCGCTCATCACCGAACCGCTGGCTGCTCCTAAAACCGATTTCGTAAGAAGCTCGATAGATAGTGTCAACAACCAGATCGTGGCCGACCTGCTGTTCGCTGCCACGAATCTGCCCGATATCGATAATGTAAAAAGCAATTCAAAAGGTAAAATGTATGGCCGCGCCAACAAAGCCATGGCGCAACAATTACTGGCTGAAGTTTATTTACGGATGAATAAGCCTGACCTGGCAGAAGCCCAGTGTATGGCGATCATCAACAGTAATAAATTCAGTCTGACTACGGCCCGTTATGGTATCAAAGCCAGTCAGCCCGGCGATCCATTCTCCGATATGTTCTGGTATGGCAATGAACGAAGATCACAGGGCAACCGGGAAGCGATCTGGGTAATGGAACAGGAAAACCCAAGTGTGGTCACCGGTGGTATTACCAACAACCCGCAACAACGCCGTAACTGGGGAGCTGCCTATTATAACATTACAGGCATGGTCATCTGTGATTCATTAGGTGGAAGAGGTATTGCAAGAATGCGCCTGACCGATTGGGTGCTATATGGTTTGTATGAAAACAATGACATGCGCAACTCTCCGTACAACCTGCGCCGTAAATTCTATTACAACGATCCGGCCTCTCCGAAATTCGGCCAGCAGGTTCCGTATGTCGGTGATGATACCTTATTCAAAATTTGTCCGCATACCACTAAATGGTTCCAGTATGATCCCAATGATGTATTTGGTTTTGCCATGATCAAGGACTTTATCCTGATGAGATTGGGTGAAACCTACCTGTTACTCGCCGAGGCGCAATTCAAACAAAATAAATTTACCGACGCAGCCAATTCTCTGAATGTAATACGGGCAAGGGCCAATGCAACACCGGTTGCAGCCGCAGATGTGACAATGGATTATATTCTCGATGAAAGAGTACGGGAATTGCTGGCAGAAGAAAACCGCCGGATGACATTGATGCGCACCGGTACGCTGGTCACAAGAACACTGGCGCACAATACGCAAACTATTAACCCGGTACTCGGACTAACCAGTAAAAATCTTTTGATGCCGATACCAAAATCCGAGATCGATCTGAACAAGGATGCAGTATTGGAACAAAACCCGGGTTATAATTAAGTCAAATAAATCTTTTTTCACATAGCAGCAAACAGTTAGATGCAAGGCCGGATCATAGCAGTCGTATCCGGCCTTTTTTTACCCCGTTTTATTTTCAATATCCGTTATCACAGGAATAATAAAAGATCAACGTCAAAGACAAACCAGGCCAGCCCTGATTAGTAGCTTTTTAAATGGCATGAAGAACAGCATGTATATGAAACAGGTAGTTACAGTCATCGCATGGATGGTACTGGGTATGAAAGCTGAGACACAATCAATGAAATATACTTCCTCCTATATAAAAAAAATCGAACAGCCGGCTAAACAGGGAAACACGCTCTGCCGGTTGACTATTGTTACTACCGGCACACGCGATCCCTTATCACTGGTTAAAATGCAGCTGAAAAACAATACACATGACAAATCAAAATGCCGGGTGCATCTTTATTATACCGGTACAGATCCTGTTTTTTCGACAGCGCAACCGGCAGGCTCGGTTGTGTATTCCAGGGGAGTAATGACGATTGCCAGCACACAAACATTATCTGCAGGAAATAATTATTTCTGGATATCGGGTAATAGTGATTGCACGGCTGCTCCTTCTTTGCAGGTACAATCTTTCGATCTCGGCAAACAGCAATACCAGCAGGTATGGGCCGATGAATTCAATGCCGATACGATCAATACCAGTAACTGGTCATTCGAAAACGGATTTACACGCAATCATGAGCATCAATGGTACCAGCCTGCCAATGCAAGCTGTTCGGATGGCATGCTGACGATCACAGCCAGGCGTGAAAAAAGAAACAACCCGGCATACCTGCCCGGAAGTACCGACTGGAAAAAAAACCGTGAGTTCATTGAATATACATCAGCAAGTATGCGAACGGCCGGTAAACAATCCTGGCAATATGGCCGCTTTGAAATGCGTGGCCGCATCGATACCGTTACCGGTTATTGGCCGGCCTGGTGGACATTAGGTGTCACAAAGCCATGGCCTGACAACGGCGAGATCGATATCATGGAATACTACCGGAAAAAAATACTGGCGAATTATGCCGTTGGCACTTCGCAACCCTATAAAGCGCTTTGGTACAGCAATACATTACCAGTCGATTCATTGCCTTCAGGATGGAGCAAAAACTTTCATCTATGGACAATGGACTGGGATGAACAGGGCATCAGTATTTATCTCGATGACCGCTTATTGAATTACCAGCCGCAAAGCAACTTATATAACAGGGATAGCACAGGATTCTTTCCTTTTAAACAAAAGCATTACATGTTACTGAACCTTGCTATTGGTGGCGACAACGGGGGTGATCCCACCAATACCCCATTTCCGCTGACCTATGAAATAGACTATGTAAGGGTCTCACAAAAAATAAAGGGACAGTATATTTATACCGGAACCTATAAACCCGGTTCTTCCAACTAATGAAGTTCAGTGCCTCACATATTATTATATACAGTTTGCTGGTAACAGCATCTGCCTGTCTTATCGCTTGTTCTCCTGGTAAATCGGTCACAACAACTGCCAATAAGGAAGTTGTGATAGTGCCGGTAGACAGTGGCTGGGCAAAAAATTCTATCAACACGACGGTGTTCCGGAAAAACTCTTTGGTAAGTTTTGGCGATACCCAATACATCGCGTTTTATAACCCGCAGGGATTCGTGGAACTGGGTAAAAGAAAACTCGGTGAAGCAAGCTGGCAATTAAAACAAACATCGTTAAGAGCCAATACAGCAGATGCTCATAATATCATCAGTATAATGGCCGATGGAGATGGGTACCTGCATATCGCCTGGAATCATCATAACAATACCCTGCATTATGTAAAAAGCATAGCACCGGGTTCATTGGAGCTGACAGCAGAAATGCCGATGACAGGAACTAAAGAAAGCAAAGTATCCTATCCTGAATTTTACCGGTTGACGAATGGCAACCTGCTTTTCTTTTACCGCGATGGAGGTTCGGGCAATGGAAACCTGGTGATCGATCAATATAACACGGCGGAAAAAAAATGGTCGGTATTGCAAAACAACCTGGTCGATGGGGAAGGGCTGCGCAATGCTTACTGGCAGGCTTGTATCGATAACGATGGCACTATTCATATTTCATGGGTTTGGCGGGAAACGCCTGATGTAGCGAGTAATCACGATCTGTGTTATGCACGATCAAAAGATGGAGGTGTCACCTGGGAACGATCAACCGGTGAAAAATATAAACTGCCGATCACAGCCACCTATGCAGAGATCGCTTGTCCCATACCGGAGAAATCGGAACTGATCAACCAGACCTCCATGTTTGCCGATGCAGCAGGAAACCCCTTTATCGCTTCTTACTGGCGCGATGCAGGCACTACCGTTCCGCAATATCATATTGTATACAAACAGGGTGAACACTGGCGCTCGCAAAACCTCAATTTCCGCAGCAGTCCTTTTAGTTTGAGTGGTGCAGGCACGAAACGCATTCCTGTTTCCCGGCCACAGATCATTGCCTGGTCATTGGGTGACCGGTTAGCCGCAGCGATTATCTTCCGGGATGAAGAAAGAAAAGGGTATGTATCGGCTGCTGTTTGTAAAAACCTGGAAGAAGGCAAATGGACGGTCAACGATCTGTATACAAAAAATGTAGGTTCCTGGGAACCGACGTATGATACAGAATTATGGAAGAAAGAAAAACTATTGCATTTGTTTGTTCAGAAAACCGAACAGGCAGATGGAGAAGGGATCTCCGGGCTGCCGCCACAGATCGTGGAAGTAGTGGAATGGAATCCGCTGAAAACAATAGCACAATAAAATCATCATGACTTCATTACTAAAAATTGATCGCATGGTTCTTCACAGGGTTTGTATTGCCTGTATTATTTCAGTACTGTCTATCACCGGTCAGGCGCAACCGGTAAAATATAAAGCGTTTCAACCCGGTGAAACCTGGCTGGATGATAAAGGGGAAGTGATCAATGCGCATGGAGGCGGTCTTTTGTATAGTAATCATACTTATTACTGGTTTGGTGAAAAACGTGGACGACATACATCGGAAGGCGTGAGTGTGTATTCTTCCAACGATTTATATAACTGGACATTTGAAAAAATGGCACTGGTACCCGATGAGGATACTACTGCTGATATTGCCCGTGGTTGTTTGATGGAACGCCCAAAAGTTATTTATAACAAAAAGACAGGTAAATATGTAATGTGGTTTCACCTGGAGCTGAGAGGAAAAGGATATAGTGCGGCGCGCGCCGGCGTTGCCATCAGCGATAATATCACAGGGCCTTATAAATATGTGAACAGTTTCCGGCCCAATGGAAATATGTCGAGGGATATGACCTTGTTCGTGGATGAGGATGGCTCGGCGTATGAGATCTATTCCTCGCGCGAAAACTATGATCTGCGGATCGTCAAACTCTCGGATGATTATCTTTCTGCTACTACACAGGATACCATGCTCTTCAGCCTGCACCGCGAAGCGCCGGCCTTATTCAAATACAAAAACAAATACTATCTCTATACAAGTGGCTGCACCGGCTGGAAACCGAACAAAGCCAGTCTGCATACTGCTTCTTCGATAACAGGCCCCTGGACCGCTATAGATGGTAATCCATTGTCCGGTCCCGGTGCTGATACTACTTATGGCGGTCAGCCAATGTACATCCAGCCTGTACAGGGAAAAAAGAATGCTTTTGTATTTATGGCTGACAGGTGGAATCCCAGGGATCTGAAAGATAGCCGCTATCTCTGGTTGCCTGTACAATTTAAAAATGATCTGCCCTTCGTGGAATGGATCGATACATGGGATCTGCGTTCATTTAAAAAATAATTAATCAAGAATAAGAAAAGAGTGCTCATGAAATGTAAAATACTGGTATGGCTTGGCCTGGTCTGTTCGGTAATAAGCAATGCACAAAAAACAAATCACAGTTTCTCTCTTGGTGACAGTAGTTTTTTGCTCGATGGAAAACCTTTCCAGGTGATATCCGGTGAAATCCATTACCCGCGTGTGCCACGGGAAGCATGGAGACAACGGATGAAAATGGCGAAAGCTATGGGATTAAATACGATCGGCACCTATGTATTCTGGAACCTGCACGAACCTGCCAAAGGAAAATTTGATTTTTCCGGTAACAATGATATTGCCGCCTTTGTAAAAATTGCACAGGAAGAAGGTCTTTGGGTCATTCTCCGTCCGAGCCCTTATGTATGTGCCGAATGGGAATTTGGCGGCTATCCTTACTGGTTGCAGAATGAAAAGGGATTGATCGTCAGGAGCCGTGAGAAACAATATCTCGAAGAATATCGTGATTATATTATGGCCGTTGGAAAACAACTGGCTTCGCAGCAGATCAATCATGGCGGTAATATATTGATGGTGCAGATAGAAAATGAATATGGATTTTATGGAAGCGATAAAGAATACCTGGAGATCAATCGCAAAATGTTTATCCAGGCAGGTTTCGATGGATTGTTATACACCTGCGATCCCGGCGATCATATCGCCAAAGGACATTTGCCGGGAATACTCCCCGCTGTTAATGGCGTGGATAATCCTGAAAAAGTAAAGAAGCTGGTAAGAGATAATCATGATGGCAAAGGGCCCTTCTTTATCGCAGAATGGTATCCGGCCTGGTTTGACTGGTGGGGAACCAAACATCATACGGTACCGGCTGAAAAATATACAACCGCATTGGATCGTGTATTATCATCGGGGATCTCCATCAATATGTATATGTTTCATGGTGGTACTACACGCGGTTTTATGAATGGTGCCAATTATAATGATAAAGATCCGTACGAGCCACAGATCAGCAGTTACGATTATGATGCACCGCTGGATGAAGCCGGTAATGCAACACCCAAATTCATGCAATTCCGGGAAGTCATTCAAAAGAACTTGCCCGCAGGACAGCTGTTACCCGAAGTGCCGGCAGCGAAACCAACGATCGCCATACCTCCTGTGCAACTGACACAGGTGGCCGGTCTTTTTAATATACTTCCGGCTCCGGGATTCAATGCCACCCCTCTCACGTTCGAAGACCTGAACCAACCTTATGGATATGTATTATACAGGACTACATTGAAAAATGCATCTTCCGGTATTTTGAAATTAACGGAGCTTCGTGATTATGCTATTGTATTTATCAATGGTAAAAGAGCCGGTACGATCGACAGGAGAACCTACCAGGATAGTTTATCCATCGATATTCCCGCAGGGAATACCACACTGGACATACTCGTTGAAAATATGGGCCGGGTTAATTTTGGACCTTACCTGTTAAAAAATAAAAAAGGGATTACGCAAAAAGTAACTTTGAATGGAACAGAATTAAAAGGCTGGCGCATGTATTCATTGCCTTTTAACAACACGTCATCTGTTTCGTTCTCCAATAAAAAAATGACAACCGGATCACCGGTTATCCGCAAAGGAAACTTTGATCTTTCTGTAACAGGCGATACCTATCTCGATATGCGCGACTGGGGTAAAGGTTGTGTATGGGTAAACGGTCATCACCTGGGCAGGTATTGGGAAATCGGTCCGCAACAAACAGTGTATGTTCCGGTGGAATGGTTAAAAAAAGGAAAGAATGAAATCGTGGTATTGGAACTATTAAAACCCGGTCAAACCACGATTCAATCCCTTGACAAGCCCATTCTCGATCAACTTAACCAACCTATGTGAAACCTATGTCCCTATGTGCCTATGTGGTAAAACTTACGCCATCCTGATAGTGTACTGTAACAGAC
>CAMLGR010000181.1 GCA_946479615.1 uncultured Bacteroidota bacterium
GTTCGATAGTAAAGGAAAACTCGTCAAGGCCGAGATCAGCGATAAGAACGGAACAGTTGAATTTTCAAAGATCGATACCGGCCATTATTTTATTAAAGCCGGTATGGTAGGGTATGAGCGTTATCAATCCGATGTATTTATAGTAACGGGTGATAAAGAGATCAGTCTTCCTGTTGTCGTTCTCGTTACCAGGCAGGGATCATTAAAAGAAGTAACGGTTGAAAGCAAAAAGCCTTTTATCGAAAGGCAACTCGATAAGATCGTACTCAACGTGGAAAGCAGCATCACCAGCGCCGGTTCCTCTGTGATGGACATGATCAGTAAAGCGCCGGCTGTTACGGTGGACCAGAATGATAATGTGAGTATTAAAGGGAAAAGCGGCGTGATCATTATGATTGATAGTAAACCGGTACAGCTTTCCGGTGTTGACCTGGCCAATATGCTGAAAGCATTGCCTGCTTCTTCGGCCGATAAGATCGAGATCATCAGTAACCCTTCTGCCAAATACGATGCTTCAGGTTCTGCAGGCATTATCAATATCCGGTTGAAAAAAGATCAGCGGATGGGATGGAACGGCTCCATCACTGCCGGGTATTCACAGGGATTTTACCCGAAATACAATTCCACGCTGACACTGAATTACCGGAATAAGAAATGGAATTTCTTTGGCAGCTATACTTATTCCTACCGGAAAATGCTGATCGACCTGCTATTGCTTCGTGATTTTTACCAGGGAAGTTCTTACAGCGGAGGATATATCCAGAAAAGCTTTTTTACGTTTCCTTACGGCACCCATGTAGGTAAAACAGGATTCGATTATTTTATCTCGAAGAAAGTAACCATTGGTACTATATTAAGCAGTGTTACGAACGGGTTCTCGCCACGCAATGATGAACAGGCGACTGTTACCGATGCCAGTAAGGCCATTGCATCATATTATACCACGCGCAACCGCTCGAAGGAACGATGGAGCAATTATGCAGGTAATATCAACCTGAAATATATCATTGATACTACGGGTCGTGAACTCACGATCGATCTCGATCATGCACGTTACTGGAATACGACCAACCAGCATTTCTTTACCGATTATTTCGATGCTGATCGTACACTCAATGGCCCTTCGGATACATTGCTGGGGAATATCAAAGGCGATCTGAAAATCTATTCGGTGAAATCCGATCTTGCCTGGCCGTTGAATCCAAAGGAAAAGATCGAGGCCGGCATCAAATCGAGTTGGGTAAAAGCAGATAACGACCTGAAGTTTTATACGATGGTTACCGGTTTGCAACAATACGATGCCAGCCGGAGCAATCATTTTATTTATGACGAACAGATCAATGCTGCGTATATCAATTACCGGAAAGATCTTGCCAGTTTCAGTGTGCAGTTGGGTGTGCGGGCGGAACAAACCAATGCGAAGGGTAAACAACTTACTTCCGGCCGCAATTTCGATACGTCGTACCTGAAATTATTCCCCAGTTTCTTTATCAGTAAAAAAGCAGGAGCCGATAATGAATTCAGTCTTTCGTTAAGCAAGCGGATTGACCGTCCCACTTACCGTCAGCTCAATCCTTTCCGATTTTATATCGATCCTACCACTTACACCGAAGGAAACCCTTACCTGCGGCCACAGTTCACCTATTCCTATGAACTGGCATGGTCATGGAAACAACAATTATTTACCACGCTTGGTTATTCCCGGACGACATCCAACATGACGACGGTGATCCTTCCTGAAACGGATCAGCAGAATGTGACATTGCAGACAGATGTAAACATCAAATCATTCGATTATTACGGGATTAATATATCCGCAACGTTCAAGCCGGTGAAATGGTGGAGCAATACCAATAACCTGAATGTGTATTACGGCCATTATTCCGGGAATGTACTCAACACCGGCTTGAGTGATGGAAATGTAGTGGCAGATGTGAGTTGTAATAATATCTTGTCGTTTACCAATATCCTGAATGCGGAGGTGAATGTTAAATACACTTCGAAAGGGGTCTATGGGTTTTTCTATGTCAATCCAACCTGGAACCTGTCTGTTGGTGTGCAGCGTAATATCCTGAAATCGAAAGCTACCCTAAAGCTGAATATCTCCGATATATTCTGGAGCGATTACCCGCATGGGGTAAGTAATTTCTTTAACGAGACCGGTGGCTTCAGCGAATACTTTTCCAACCGCAGGGATACACGGGTAGCGGCATTTAGTTTTACCTACCGCTTTGGTAAAAAATCAGTCAGTGCGTTGAAATTGAAAACCGGTGGAGCAGAAGATGAAAAAAGAAGAGCAGCGGCAGGAGGATGATCGTGATAAGAAACCAGCTGTATTTATTTAACCGGGTATTTTTTGCGGATTTTATCGACGCCTCTTTTAATTAAAGCCTCTAATACTTTTATATCGATATCCCCGAGTGTCCTGACATACAAGCAGCTCTTGCCAACTTTGTGCTTGCCCAGTTTATTTAACAGGTCGGTGTTTTCATCAGCCGACAGCATTACATATAATGAAATATTCCCTGTGCGCGGAGAAAATCCTGCCAGGCAGGTGTCGCCTTCATGACCGCTATCGTATTTATAATGATAGGAGCCAAAACCTACGATCGAAGGTCCCCACATTTTGGGGTTGAACCCTGTTGCTTTTTTCATCAATTGGATGAGGGTATTACAATCTTCGCGTACCTGGCCCGTCGTTTTTTTATCCAGGAAATCTTTAACAGAGACTGCGGTGGGTTTTGTTTTTTGCTCAGCCATATACAAGGGTTAAAAATGTGACCGGAATAGTTCTGTCAAGTTATTTCTTTTTTGTTGTAAACCGCCAGGACTATGAAAAATAATCCTGTTTGCCACCCGTTAATCTGCAATTAATATCTCCCTTTTACCGGTTCATACCATTCCGTGTTGCCAGGCTTTTATTGCCGTGCTAGGTTTGCCGCGTTAGTAAATAAAAAATAGCATGCGGAATATTTTTTCTTTTCTTTTTGTAGCCATTGCAGTAGCCATTGTTAACGCACAGCCAGCCCTGATGAAAGCCGGTGCTATTATACAATATATCGATAAACTGCCTGTCAATCCTGCTGTTGCTATCGAAGCAAACGATAAACGCATACTGGCAATGAAAAGACAGGAAGAATTGCAGTCACAGATCGATGTGCTGGTTGAACGAGCCGGGCATAAAAGCAGGATATTATCCATGCTGTCCAAAAAATATGACTATGAAAGCGATCGCTATGATTTCAGTAAGATCATTATTAAAAAAGATAAGGAACTCGACGAGAGAATGCAGGAGGTCAATACAGCGTTTTTTTATGAATGGGATACTTATACAAGAAATGCAGGCACTGATCCTGATTCGGCGAGGAAATATTTTCCCGTATTGGCCGGAAAAGTGAAACAACAATTACAGGAACTGGTAATTTATATGGATAAAAGAAACCTGGATGCCGTTGTGGATAATTCGGAAGCATCGAATCCCTATTACCAGCAATTACTGGAAATACGAGGCATCATGATCGACAGGGTAATGAAACTCAACCAGCTCACAGAACAATAATTCAATCATTTCATCCGGGAAAACCCCTATGTGAAACCTATGTTCCTATGTGCCTATGTGGTGAACTACGCCGTACTGATAAAGAATTATATCAGTCTTGCGTAATTTTTACCACATAGGCACATAAGAACATAGGTTTCACATGGGGAGAACGATATACAAATGCAGGTGAATAAAGTTCATTATTCCTTGATTTTTTATTGAAAATGTTAAGGTCCGCTTAACATTGTTTTGGTATACCATTAACGCCTTCTTTGGCATCATTTTTCCGCCTTTCTTACTCCATCTATTCAGAATTTTTAATCATCAAAAAACAATAGGAGAGAGAGTATGAAAAAGTTTTTTTCGTCGATTCGTGCGGGAGCCTGGGCGTTAACAGGGATTTTAGGAGTGGGATTGTTATTTGCAGCCTGTAACAAAGATCACAATAATGACCAGGATATACCCGTTGCCGGGTTGATGGCATTCAACCTGTCACCCGATGTAACAGCAGCCGGGTTTGCCATATCCGGTAACCAGCTTACTTCAGGTCCTTTAAACTTTAATAGTTTCACCGGCGGGTACCTTAGTATCTATCCTGGTGACAGGGCCGTAGAATCATTTAATTATAATAATGGCGGATCATTAGCGAGCGCCAATTTCAACTTCGAGGCTACCAAATACTATTCCGTATTCCTGGTAGGAGCCGACAGCAGTTACCAGAATGTAATAGTGAATGATGATATCGACAGCCTCTCCGGTTCGGGGCAGGCATTTGTAAGATATATCAATGCTATTCCTGATGCTTCTGTGCCTACTGTGACGGTAGCGGTTAATGGCAGCAATGTGGTAAATGATAATGCAGCGTTTGCTTCTGTTTCTCAATTTACAGAAGTAGCGCCGGGATCAATTACCATTCATGTTACCAATGGAGGAACAATCGATGCGACCCGCTCTATCACTGTTGAACAACGTGGTGTGTATACCATCCTGCTGGCTGGTAAACCAGGCGGTACAGGCGATAACGCCGTCCAGATAAAGTTTATCCAGAACGGAACACTGGATGCGACCACAGGGACAGAGAGTACGTCTTCTGCCAGGAAAGTTCAATAAGACAAATTCAAAATTAAAAAGTCAAAAATAAAAAGGCCTTACTACATTAGTAAGGCCTTTTTATTTTTGACTTTTTAATTTTGAATTTATTATTTCTGCACCACAATCTTTTCCGTTCTTACTACTGTTCCTTTCTTATCCGTCACTTTCAGAATATACAATCCATTCGATAGTGTACTGATATCTATTCTGGTAGCAAGATTCGTAATAGCCTGTTTCCTGATCGTTTTGCCGGTGAGATCCAATAATTCGATAACGCGGCTTTCAGAAACATAATTGTATACTACGAAGAAATTGCTGGCAGGATTTGGATATACATCCATTGTCCTGTCTGTTGCTTCGCTTGCTGGTCTTTCGGTTGCTACCAGTTCTGTAAGCTGCCTGGAAAAACCGCCGGTTGGTGGCACATAGGTAAATTCAAGAATGCTTCCGGGGTTGGCCGGTGTCGTAGTCACGTTGTTGGTTGGTCCCGATGTATTGCCTTCGGAATCGCAGGATACATAGATCTTTGTTCCATCAGGCGATACCACTACATCGCGGAATCTTCCTTTTCCCTGGAAATAATTGATGGTATCGGAAATAATACTTCTTCCATCACTGCTTAACTTGAATCTTGCAACAGCACCTTTTTTCAATTCAGCCACGAGCAACGAATTCTGCCAGCCCGGTATAGCCGTACTTCCATAAAATTCCGTACCCGATGGCGCTGTCGATGGCCATGTCATATTATCGGTAGTAGAATCCGGTGGATTTGATACAGGGAATAATGAACGGATCGGCTCTCTTACATTCAGTGTTGTACAATTATTCTGTTCATTGCCAACCCAGCCGCCGCCAAGATATCGCCCATTGTAGTTGCCATCGCAGAAGCCGGCTACCAGGGGCCATCCATAGTTACGGCCGGTCTCGATAATATTCAATTCATCATCGCTGTAAGGGCCATGTTCACTGCTGT
Organism: uncultured Bacteroidota bacterium; assembly: GCA_946479615.1. The sequence goes on from CAMLGR010000181.1 coordinate 5,607, forward strand.
ACAAAATATCGGTACCATTTACATTACCCCAAACCAATCCCTGCGGATTGCGATGCCCGTACGTAAACACAGGCGTTTTTACGCCGGCATTGCTAAACGGATTATCGGCAGGTATCCAGGAGCCACTGATCAATTCAGTATTGAACCGGAGAATTTTTCCTTCGAGTACATTCAGGTTTTGCGCATTGTTGGTCCGTGCCAGGTTTTCAAATTGTCCTGCACCCATATCACCTACGGAATAATATAATTTCAGATCGGGACCGATCGCCAGTCTTGCCGAGTTATGGTCATTACTACCCGGTATATTTTCCTGGATCGTTACTGCTTGTCCTAATGTCTTGCTCACAGAATCGTAAGTATAACGCGCGATCCTCGTTTTTCTCACATTGGTACTCACCGATTGATAAGTATAAGAAATATACACGTAAGGTTTCCCTTGTTTGAATTGCGGATGCAAAGCAAGACCGAGCAATCCATCCTGTCCCCCCACATTCACAAAAGCAGAACCAAGACTTAATACGATGGTCTTTGCACCGGTAGCCGGGTTCACAAAACTGACTGTTCCTGCAAACCGTTCGGTGTACCAGATATTATTATCCGGGCCGTAGACGAGATCATGCGGCATACGCTGGTTGGCGATCACGGTACGTTGGGTAAATGTTTCAAGACCCGGGTTAGGTGGCAGCATGGTGACATTGAGTGCTGTGCTGGCGGCGCTGGAATTGCCAGCCAGGTCTTTGGCGATTACAGTGAAAGAATAAGTAGTACCTGCTGTCAATCCTGTTACAGGATAACTAAGCGCACCGATCATTGATGTATTGATCTTAGTTCCGTTGCGATATACATCATAACCGGCGATGCCGATATTATCGGTAGCGGCTGTCCACCCCAGTGTAAAGGAAGTTTGTGCAATACCTGTTGCCGATAAACTGGCGGGAGCCGTTGGCGCTTGTGCATCAGGCAAGGAAGCGATCAGTTGAGAACCGGGGATCACTTCGCTCGGTGTGGTCGTAGCCTGTCCGGGTTTGGCCCAGCCTACGGCAAGGTTATCTCCCTGCGATCCTTCTTTCATTAATGCTTCGACATAATACAATTGCCCGGCAGTAAGTGTAATGGCAGCTGATTTTTGAGTGGCTGCTTTATTCCATTCCCTGGAGTTGGTCCATGATGCATTGTAAGCAATTCTTACTTTATTGGCAGGACTGCTTGTGGTACTTAACCATAATTCTGAATTATCATCACTGGCGATCCAGAACGTATAACTGCCGGTGGCCGGAGGACAGATATAGCCATATACCCGCATACCAAAATTATCGGTGGTATTGGTCGGTGCCTCAAAGCTGGTGAGGGTTCCTGATGTTGTCGGGCTATTGGGATAGGTAGACAGCGAAGTAAGGTCAGACACTGCCGTTCCATTCACATTCTCCCATGTCTGGAAGTTGATAGCACCGGTGCCACTGCAACCGGCAGGCGGCGCAGGGGTGGTAACATTGATCGTATTGCTATTGGCAGAGATATTACCGGCTGCATCACGCGCCTGTATATAAAAACTATAAGCAGTGGAAGCAGTAAGACCTGTAACTGCATACGAGGTGGTGGTAACAACTGCTGTATTGATCTTAACGCCGTTTCTGTACACATCATATCCTGTTACCGCACTATTATCGGTAGCGGCTGTCCATGTTAAGGTCAGCGATGTTTGCGTAAGCGCCGAACTTGCCAGGTTGGCTGGTGCGGTCGGGGCCTGCGTATCAGGAATGGAGGCGACCAGTTGTGAACCCGGTATCACTTCACTTGGTGCAGAAGTCGATTGACCCGGTTTGGCCCAGCCCACTGCCATATTATCTCCCTGCGATCCTTCCTTCATTAATGCTTCCACATAATACAACTGGCCCATGGTTAATGTAATAGCTGCTGATTTTTGTGTAGCCGCTTTGTTCCATTCTCTTGCATTGGTCCATGATGTATTGTAGGCGATCCTTACTTTATTGGCAGGATTGCTGGTAGTGCTTAACCATAATTCTGAATTATCATCACTGGCGATCCAGAACGTATAACTGCCGGTAGCCGGCGGACAGATATAGCCGTATACTTTCATTCCATAATTATCACTGCTGTTGGTGGGTATTTCAAAACTGGTCAGTGTGCCTGTTGTAGTTGGACTGTTCGGATAAGCGGCTGCAGAAGTCAGGTTGGAAACAGCAGTACCTGTAATGTTATTCCATTTCTGGAAATTAATTGCGCCTGTGCCGGTGCAACTGGCAACAGCAGGTGTGGTAATATTGATCGTATTGCTATTGGCAGAGATATTACCGGCCGCATCACGCGCCTGCACATAAAAACTATAGGCGGTGGAAGCGGTAAGACCGGTTACGCTGTACGATGTGCTGGTAACAACCGATCCGTTTATTTTAACTCCATTCCTGTATACATCATAACCGGTTACTCCCACATTATCTGTGGAAGCAGCCCAACTGATCGTTACCGATGTAGCTGTCAGGTTGGAAGATACCAGGCTGCCCGGTGCTGACGGTTCTTGCACATCAGGCGTATTGACAGTAATGGTATTACCATTTGCGGATTGATTGCCGGCTGCATCAAATGCCTTTATATAAAAACTATAGGAACCGGCCTGTGACAAACCGGTAACATCATAGGCAGTTGCTGTTACAGGACTGGTATTGATCTTTATTCCATTCTGGTATACATCATAGCCTGTTACTCCCACATTATCGGAAGAAGCGTTCCAGTTCAGCGAAACCGAACTGCTGGTGATACCAGATGCTGCCAGACCCGAAGGTGCTGATGGTGCTTGTGTGTCCGGTGTAAGCACTGTTAT
>CAMLGR010000182.1 GCA_946479615.1 uncultured Bacteroidota bacterium
GCGAAGCGGCCCGTGGAAATGAGTTCAATGCCTGGAGCACAGGCAATCCGCCGGATCATGAAACGATCCTTCCTTTTACAAGATTGATCGGCGGGCCGATGGATTATACACCGGGGATCTTTAAAATAAAAATGAGTTATTATAACCCGGAGAAAACCGAACAGGTGCATACCACACTGACCAAGCAACTGGCCCTGTATATCACTATGTATAGCCCTTTGCAGATGGCTGCAGATTTGCCGGAGAACTATGAGGCGCACATGGATGCCTTCCAGTTTATCAAAGATGTGGCCGTGGATTGGGACGATACCAAAGTGCTGGAAGCTGAGCCCGGCGATTATGTAGTGATCGCCCGGAAAGCGAAAGGAAAGGACAGCTGGTTCCTGGGTGCGATCACGGATGAAAATAGCCGCAGCTTTACTGTCAATACCGATTTTCTCGATGCCGGCAAATGGTACAATGCCACCATCTACCGTGATGCCGATAATGCCGATTGGAAAACCAATCCCGAAGCCTATGTGATCGAGAAGAAACTGGTGTATTCGAAAAGTAAATTAACATTAAAACTGGCTCCGGGTGGCGGATCTGCTATTAGTTTTGTTTCTTTGACACCGGAACAGGAGAAGGAGATGAAGAAAGAGATCAGGAAGATCAGCAAAGAAACCACGAACCGTAAATAAATGAATTTTGTAGAGATCCTTGGATATGCCGCCGGTGTAGTTACCTGCCTTACGTTTCTGCCCCAGGTAATTAAAACATGGAAGGAAAAATCGGCAAGGGATATTTCCCTGATGATGTTTGTGATTGCAGCGGTGAATGAGACGATGTGGATCGTATATGGTGCGTTGCTGAATAACTGGGTGATCATTCTTACTAATGCCATTGTATTATCAATGTCCCTGATCATGCTTTATTTTAAATTGACTTACAAGTAACCGACGCGTGTTGTAATGATCCGGAATATCACATCATTTATAAAACTCAAACCTGCACTGGCTGTAGGTTTTTTGTTTGCCACTTCCAGCTTATTATTTGCTACCTGGGTGGCAGCCATTCCCGATATCAAAGAGCGGATGAATTTCCGGGATGATGGCTTGGGCGCTTCTTTATTGTTTTCTCCTTTGGGTGCATTGACAGGAGTGGCCTTATCCACCAGGATATTCAGTAAAGTAGCTGTAGGCAAATGGATGTACTGGGGTTATTCAGCCATTTGCATAATGATGATCCTGCAGATCAATTCCGCCAGCCGTGTCATGTTATGGGCGACATTGTATTGTTTTGGATTCATCAGTTTTCTCAATGGAGTATCTGCGAATACAACGGTAAGCCGGTTGGAGAAACAATATAACCGCAAACTGATGAGTACCTGTCATGGTATGTATAGCCTGGGTGGATTTGTCAGCGCGGGATTTGCCGCCTTACTGTTTGCACTGCATATTCCTTCGCGGTGGCAGATTGTGATCGTAGCCACGACCTTGTTGCTGGTATTAAGAGCGAACCGTCATCATTTACTGGCTCATACAGAGATCATTCATTCGCGATCGGGACTTAAATTTCCTTCTTTATCCATTCTTGGCATCTCTTTTATTTGTATGATGACCTTTATGGCCGAAGGATGTGTCGCTGACTGGAGTGCGGTTTATCTGAAAGAAAGTTTGCATTGTGCCAAAGAAGTTGTCAGTCTCGGTTATGCCGCATTTGCTATTGCGATGACTGTCGGGCGTTTTAATGGAGATACGCTGATCTCGCGGGTAGGAGGAAAGCGCATGGTGATAGGCGGCGCTTTACTGGCTGCATTTGGTTTCCTGCTGGTAGCGCTGGCTCCTTCCGTGATCGTAGCGATCTTCGGGTATTTATTGGTGGGCTGTGGTTGCTGCTGTATCGTGCCGGTATTATTCAGCGCTTCTGCTACTATACCTGGCGTGAGCACCGTAGAAGGTTTTGCAATGGTGACAACAGGCGGATTGATCGGTTTCCTTACCGGGCCTTCGGTTATTGGGTTTATATCAAGACATATTAATTTATCAACGGGTTTTTTGTTATTGGTAATACTGGCTATTACAGCAGCATTTGTAGCCTGGCGGAATAATTTCCTGGGTTCAAAAGGAAATGAAATAAAATCATTAAAAACGGAAATGCAATACGATGAGCAAATCTATTGACACGATCATTTTTGACCTGGGTGGTGTATTGGTTGACTGGAACCCGCGTTATGTATTCGATGATAAATATTTTGATACGAAAGAAAAACTGGATCAGTTCTTTGCAGAAGTATGCAGCCTGGATTGGAACGAGGAGCAGGATGCCGGCCGCTCTATTGTGGAAGCCACGCAGGAGCTGATCAAAAAATACCCGGATTGGGAAAAATCCATCCGCGATTATTATGGCCGCTGGACAGAAATGCTGAAAGGCCCGATCGATGGAACGGTGGAAATATTCAGGGAGTTGAAAGAAAGCGGGCGGTATAAGATATACGCATTGACCAACTGGCAAACAGGTCTATTCGATATCGCACTGGTACGTTATAATTTTCTTCACTGGTTTGATGGAAGGGTAGTAAGCGGCGAAGAAAAGACAAGGAAGCCATTCCCGGAATTTTATGAGCGCTTATTGACCCGTTATCATGTAGATCGTTCCAAAGCATTTTTTATCGATGATAATGCGAGGAATGTAAAGGCGGCCGAGGCAATTGGTATCAAAAGTCATCTTTTCACTACTCCTGCTGAATTGAGAAAGGAACTGGTAGCGCTTGGAGTACTGGAATAAAATGCCATATTTTGTACAAACATCTCCTATGTCTGAATATGCTCCCGATCCACAGGAAACAGAACTCACCGGCGAACTTGAATCATTTGTAAGGCATGAGCCTGCTACTACCGGGCAGCGGTTCCTGAACTGGCCGATCGATATTTTACTGATGCGGTTCGGTCTTGATTATCTTACCGGCGCTTTGCTGGGATACCTGCTGGCAGCACTGGCGCCGGATTATACACGCGAATTGATTTATGGTGGTAACCAGTTTGACCTGATCGTCATTGCTTATTTCCTGCTCATCATCGATTACCTGCTTTATTATACCATTTGTGAAAAAGCATTTAAAGGATATACACTTGGCAAATTGATTACCGGTACACGGGCTATCCGCCAGGATGGAGCCGAACTTACTTTTAAAGATGCATTGTTAAGAAGCCTTTCCCGGATGGTTCCCTTCGAACCCTTCAGTGCTTTTGGTGTTCCCTGGCATGATTCGTGGACGAAGACGATGGTGATAAGGTCGAGGTGAGGTTTTTAAAGGAGTTAAGAGTTTAAGGGTTTAATAGTTTAATGGTTCTTATAGCAGCGACTGTTTTTCAATAAGAAAATTTCTGCTGTAAGAACCATTAAACCTTTAAACATTCCTCACTCCAACACCGTACTCAACCATCTCTCCGTCTCTTCCACAGTCATACCATTTCTTTGCGCATAATCTTCGAGTTGGTCCCTTTGTATTTTACCGAGACCAAAGTAATGGCTTTGAGGGTGTGCAATATACCAGCCGCATACAGAGGCAGGAGGATCCATTGCCAGGCTTTCTGTTAATTCGATACCGATGTTATTGGTAACATCAAGCATAGCAAACAATTTGATCTTTTCTGTATGATCCGGGCAGGCTGGATAGCCGGGCGCCGGGCGAATGCCTTTGTATTCTTCTTTGATCAAATCTTCTTTGGATAATTTTTCATCATTCGCATAACCCCAGAATTGTTTCCGGGTTTGCTGGTGAAGGCATTCGGCAAAGGCTTCTACGAAACGATCGGCCAGTACCTGCACCATTATTTTATTGTATTCATCGAATTCGGCTGCAAACCTCTCCACATGCTTTTTGGCATTATGAATAGTTACGGCGAAAGCGCCGATATGATCATCGCCCAAACCTTTCGGGCAAATAAAATCGGCTAATGAGAAGTTAGGTTGCCCTACTGCTTTTTTCAATTGCTGGCGGAGGAATTCGAGATTCACTTCTCCTTTATGGGTTTGTACAGTAACCGTATCGGCATTATTACTATTGGCAGGCCAGAAACCAATTACGCCATCTGCCTGGAACCATTTTTCTTTCACAATGGTAGCCACCATTTTCTTCGCCTCTTCATAGATGCGCGTTGCTTCCGTTCCGAATATTTTATCAGTCAGCACATCCGGGAATCGTCCTGGCATTTCCCAGGCAATAAAGAAAGGTCCCCAGTCGATATATTCAGCTATGGTTCCGAGGTCGAAATCTTTCAGCACTTTTACACCTTGTACCGCCGGGGTGGTTGTTTTATAATTTTTCCAGTCGAAATATTCCTTGGTTACTACTGCTTCTTTATAAGGGATCAGCGATTTCCCTTTTTGCTTACTCAGGAATTGTTTGCGGAGACCCTCGTATTCCTTGCGGGTTTGATCAAGCAGTGTATCTTTTTGTTCTTTATTCAACAGCGTACTCACGGCTGTTACACTTCTTGATGCATCGAGGATATACATGACCCCGTTATCATATTGGGGCGCGATCTTTACGGCCGTATGCATTCTCGATGTTGTAGCGCCACCGATCAGCAGTGGCTGTGTCATATTCCTTCTTTTCATTTCATGCGCTACGTGTACCATTTCATCCAGGGAAGGAGTGATCAAACCGCTTAACCCGATAATATCTGCTTTTTCTTTTACTGCCGTGTCCAGTATTTTATCTGCAGGAACCATGACACCCAGGTCTACGATATCATAGCCATTACAACCCAATACCACGCCTACGATATTTTTACCGATATCATGTACATCGCCTTTTACCGTAGCGAGTAATATTTTTGGCGCCTGTGCGCCTTCTTCATTGATCGTTCCGGCAGCGAGATGCGCCTGGCGGCGCAATTCTTTTTCCGCCTCGATATAAGGAGTAAGAATGGCCACCGATTTTTTCATCACCCTCGCACTTTTTACTACCTGGGGTAAGAACATTTTGCCGGCACCAAACAGATCGCCGACCACGTTCATGCCATCCATCAATGGTCCTTCGATCACATCGAGTGGCTTGGGATATTTTTCCCGGGCTTCTTCGGTGTCTATATCGATATAATCGGTGATTCCGTTTACCAATGAATGTTTCAATCTTTCTTCGACCGATGTATTTCTCCAGGCCTCATCTTTAACTATTTCCTTTCCTTTTGCCTTGACGGTTTCGGCAAAGGCGATCAGTTTTTCGGTAGCTTCATTATTATCGTTGTTACGGTTGAGGATCACATCCTCGCACATATCGCGTAATGCAGGCTCTATCTCGTCATATACCACCATCTGTCCTGCATTGACAATACCCATGTCCATGCCGGCCTTGATCGTATAATATAAAAAGACCGAATGCATGGCTTCGCGTACATGATCATTGCCACGGAAAGAGAAGGATAAATTACTGACACCTCCGCTTACCCTTGTCAGGGGCATCAGTTGTTTGATCTCGCGGGTAGCTTCTATAAAATCAACTCCATAGTTATTATGTTCTTCCAACCCGGTAGCGATAGCAAAGATGTTGGGATCGAAAATGATATCCTGCGGATCAAAGCCAACACGTTCCGTCAATATTTTATAAGCACGATGGCAGATCTCCACTTTCCGGTCTTTGGTATCTGCCTGTCCTTTTTCATCGAATGCCATTACGATCACAGACGCCCCATATGCGAGGCAGGTGAATGCCTGTTCAATAAACTTCTCCTCTCCTTCTTTCATAGAGATAGAGTTCACGATACATTTTCCCTGTACACATTTCAATCCTGCTTCTATGATCTCGAATTTTGAAGAATCGATCATGATCGGGATACGGGCAATATCGGGTTCGCTTTGTACAAGATTGAGGAAGGTGGTCATTGCCTGTATTCCATCCAGCAAAGCATCATCCATATTCACATCCAGCACCTGCGCGCCATTATCTACCTGCTGGCGGGCTACGCTTAGTGCTTCTTCATACTTATTTTCACGAATGAGACGTGCAAATTTTTTAGAGCCCGTTACATTGGTGCGTTCACCAATGTTGACAAAGTTTGTTTCGGGGCGTACAACAAGGGGCTCCAGCCCGGATAACCTTAAGTAAGGTTTTATTACAACAGGTTCGTTCATCAATGATTCTTTTTTGTAAACAATCTCCTGACCAGGTAAAAATTGTTGATCACCAGTATACTGATGGATAGTATTAATAATAATTTGCTTAATGGCATAATGCTGCTATGATCAGGCCGGTACAGCTTCTTTTTCTACAATGGGAAGCGGTCTGGGCTTAATGTTTTTTACATTCTGGGCAATATGACTGATATGATCGGGCGTAGTGCCGCAGCATCCGCCTACAATATTTACAAATCCTTCTTTTGCCCAATCTTCGAGGAAATGAGCAGTTTGTTCCGGCGCTTCATCATATTCACCCATAGCGTTTGGCAACCCGGCATTGGGATAAGCTGAAATATAACAAGCCGATATTTGTGATAACTCTTCAATATGCGGGCGCATTTCCTTCGCGCCTAATGCACAGTTAAGACCGATACTTAATGGTTTTGCATGCATCACGGATGTATAGAACGCTTCAAGTGTCTGCCCGCTTAATGTACGGCCCGATGCATCGGTGATCGTTCCGCTGATCATGACCGGCAGTTCAGCTTCTTTGCCACCCGGTGCAGGATGTTGCCTGTAATATTTCTTTATAGCAAAAATAGCTGCTTTGGCATTGAGTGTATCGAAGATCGTTTCGATAAGCAGGAGATCAACACCTCCATCGATCAATCCTTTCACCTGTTCGTAATAAGCTTCCACCACTTCATCGAATGTTACGGCACGGAAACCGGGATTGTTTACATCCGGTGAAAGAGATAATGTTTTATTGAGCGGGCCGATAGCGCCGGCTACCCAGGCGGGTTTTCCAAATTCTTTAATGGCTTGTTTGGCGCATTGGGCGGCAGCTACATTCAGTTCGTAGGCCAGCGACTGCATATTATAATCAGCCTGTGCGATCACGGTGCTGCTGAAGGTGTTGGTCTCGATGATATCAGCACCAGCTGCCAGGTATTCTTTGTGTATGCCTACGATGATAGAAGGCTGGGTAAGGCATAGCAGGTCATTATTGCCTTTGAGATCGGAGGGCCAGTCTTTGAAACGTTCGCCACGATAATCTTCTTCGGTCAGTTTATGTCGCTGGATCATGGTACCCATGGCGCCATCGATAACAAGAATGCGTTTTTCGAGTTCTTTTCTTATGTCCATAAAAGCGCTTTTAGAAGTGTTGTTACCTGTTGTGAGCAAGGCTGAACAATAGTAACAGTGGCGGGAGCTAATTGTTATCAACAGGGCTGTTGAACTAGTAAACGTCTGGAAACCAGTGAGTTTCTTGGCGTTTATTAGTTCTGTTTGACCTCCTGAGAACATATACCGGGAGGTGCCAGGCCGAACAATAAACAAATCCGCCTATAATGGGCAAAGCTACTATAAGTATTATTAATATCAAAGCCCTGTTAGGGAATAAGAAACAGAGAAATAAGGAATAAGGAATGAGAAATAAGGAATGAGGAATGAGGAAGTATGTGACTGTGCTTTGAAACATTCTTTCCTTATTGAAATAGAATACATTTTTTAGCCTCTCACTTTCTCATTCCTTATTCCTTATTTCTCTGTTTCTTATTTTATTTATTAGCTACATAACTCTCCACCGGAAGCCTGTTCTGAAAACTCCGCGCCAACGTCATTTCATCGGCATATTCGAGCTCGCCGCCAAAGGCGATCCCGCGGGCAATAGTGGTGATACGTAAAGAAGGATTGTTGAGCTTGCGCTGGATATAATAAATAGTTGTATCTCCCTGTATAGTAGGATTGAGGGCGAAAATGAGTTCTTCTGTTTTTTCCTTTTCAATACGCCCCAGCAGTGTTTCTATGTTCAATTGGTCAGGACCCACACCATCAAGCGGAGAAATAACACCTCCCAGTACATGGTAAGTGCCATTGAATTGCTGTGTGCTTTCAATAGCGATCACATCACGGATGTTTTCCACTACGCAGATGATCTCCTGTTTTCTCATGGAATTCGAGCAGACCGAACAGATATCGGCATCTGCCACATTGAAACAACGCTGGCAGAACCGTATTTCCGAACGCATACGGGCAACGGTCTCGCTGAAATGACTGACATTGGCAGGATCCTGTTTCAATAAGTGCAATACCAGGCGCAATGCTGTCTTCTTGCCGATCCCCGGCAATTTGGCAAATTCATTTACCGCACTTTCCAGCAATGTAGAGGAGAATTGCATGAGGCAAAGATAGTGAATGGTCAATAGTGAATAGTGAATAATGAATGGTGAATTGATTAACAGAATGTTTCTTCTTCATTCACTATTCACCATTGACCATTCACTTATTCCTTACAGGGCTATTTCAAACGAATTTTCCCAGTTCGCCT
>CAMLGR010000183.1 GCA_946479615.1 uncultured Bacteroidota bacterium
CGATCCTCGTCGGTATCGCTGTAAGCCGTGTGGGTGGAAATGCGCAGATCAAATCAATGACAAAAGTAGCCGGTACATTGAAACTTGACCAGGCTTTGTACCGTGAGCTGGAAGCATTCTCCAAGTTCGGCGGTGACCTCGATGCAGCTACCAAAAATGTTATCGATAAAGGAGCACGTAACGTAGAGATCCTGAAACAGCTTCAGTATTCACCTATGACGGTTGAAAAACAGGTAGCCATCATTTACCTGGGTACAAATGGTTTGATCAGGGAAGTAGCGGTGAAAAAAGTAAAAGAATTCGAAGAGCATTTCCTGATGGAAATGGATAATAAATTACCGGATGTGTTAGCTGAATTCAAAAAAGGTAACCTGCCTGAAGATGGTTTGAAGAAGATGGTGGAACTGGCAAAAGGCCTGATACCACAGTACAAATAAGCAGTTATCACCGGACTGATATAAGGCCCCTTCCCCCAGGAAGGGGCTTTTTTTATGTCTGGGGAGCAGGTATTTAGTATAATATATGAACCAATACTTTCTGTGCGCCTGGAGCTAAAAGCATCGGCCGGACCGGGTAGTAAAATGACCCGGGGTCAGGGTAAACCTACTATAGGATCGTCTTCCTTTCACTCCTCCAAAAAAGACTATATGTATGCCGGCCCTTCCCTTCGGGCAGTAAAAACCGGAGCTGTTACGTAAAAACAACCCTCTTGTTTTTGTAAAATCAATTTTATAACTATCTGATTATAAACATGAATCGTAGAAATACTGCAGAAAATACGGGAAATATCGCGAAAAAGCCCACGGAAAGCTTGCACCGGTAAATACCACGTATTATCTTAGCATCAGAATACGAAGAAACCCTAAGAAAACAACGTAATCCGACCATTGAGACAGCCAGAACCTTACGGGATACCCTCCCAGCTAGCTCTACACATACAAATCGGTTTTCATTGCGATCGCGGGTTTAGATTCCTGAAGAACCACGACAACCAATAGACTAGGGGACCAAAAATTTAAACCCTAAAAAAAACGTGATGAAAACATTTGTACCCTCTACCAAAACTCTCTTAAGCACCGCTGTGGTTGCGGTGGCTTTATTTTCCAACAGTTTATTTGCTCAATCAGGTCCTGGCGGCGGTCCCGGAAGCGGAGCCGGAACAGGTCTTAATTTTTCCAAATCACCTTCATTAACTACTGGTAGCTCTACCAACCTGAAACAAGGTGCTGTTTATTTATTTGAAGATGTAATGACGAATATCGATGCTTCTGTAAGGATCGATAGCCTGGTGAATGGCGCCAAAGTAACTAACATAGATGATAACAGCAGCGGTCTTGGTTATAAAGAAGCTTTTCAACCTGAAGTAAGAACAGGTAATGTATTAGCTGGAAAATCTTATGCAGTATTCACGATCAAATTTTACCAGGCAAATACAAACCCGAGAATGAGCGTACCGGTTACTTTGCAATCAGTAAATGTAACAGCGCTGGATATCGATGGTAATCTGAACGTGAAAGAATTTGCCGAGATCAATGTAGGTACAGGCGGTACTGCGCGTTACATGAGCACTACTTCGGATCTTTCTTTATTACAGATATTAACCGGTCGTTTTGTAGCCCAGAACATCCTGGGTATCGAAAGAAACGGTATCGATACTTCATCACTGGCAAATATGTATACAGCTTCTAACGGCGCTGTATCTTCTATGACTATCAAATATGGTGCGCTGACGGTTGTACCAGAACAAACAGAACGCCAGTTCAGCCTTTATATGAAAGGATTTACATATCCTAACCAGATCACATTACCAGTAGAACTGGTTTCTTTCGATGCAGTGTTGAACAATAACAAGGTTGATCTGAAATGGGTAACTGCTACTGAAAAGAACGTAAATTATTTTGCGGTAGAAAAGAGCCTGGATGGTTCTAATTATTCGGAAGCAGGTATGGTATTCGCTTACGGAAATACAACAGAAGAAAAGAAATATAGTTTTTCTGATACAAAGATCAACACTTCTATAGCGGGTGTTATCTATTACAGGCTTCATTCAGTCGACGAGGACGGAAAAAGCCAATATTCACCGATCAGGATGATCCGTATCGGTAAGACGGAATCACTGAACGTAGTTACTTATCCTAATCCTGCTACCAGCGAATTGCGTGTAACAGTGCCTTCCAACTGGCAGGGTAAAAAAGTAAGCTACGAAATCTACAACACCAATGGACGGGTGATCAATAGAACCGAAACCGCGAGCAGTAGTCAAACTGAAGCGATCAATGTAAGCAGTCTTAGCCCGGGAGTTTATGTGTTGAAAGTGAACTGTAACGGGGAAGTAGCTTCACAAAAGATTGTTAAGCAATAGATTATTAACAGGGGTTAGGCCGGTTTGCAAGAGAGAGCAGACCGGCTTTTTTTAAATTAATTTGGTTTATGTTGTAAACAAGTTTATGTTTGTGTCAAATCAGACCAGTTTATGAGAAAGATCGCAACCCTCTTATTCCTTTCAGGGTTTTTTATGTCGGGCCTTCATGCCCAGGTTACCATCAGTGGTAAGATAAAGGATAACAAAGGCAAGCCGGTTCCCGGCGCCAGCATATCACTCAAAGACACTTACGACGGAGCCCTGGCCGATTCCATGGGCAATTATAAATTCACTACTACCGAAAAAGGGGAGCAGCTTTTCGTGGTGACCAATATCGGTTATAAATCTTTTGAAGAAAAGATCACGATCGCTACGGAAGCGATTGCCCGAGATATTGTATTGAAAGAAGAACTGAGTGAATTGAAAGCAGTCACAGTGATCTCCGGTTCATTCGCGGCCGGTGATACCAAAAGAGCGGCCACGGTATTGAACTCGATCGATGTGGCTACCGTTGGTGGTGGTAACGCCGATATCACAGCTGCCGTAAAAACATTACCCGGCGCCCAGCAGATAGGAGAATCGGGAGAGTTGTTTGTACGCGGTGGTACCGGTGCCGAAGCAAAACAGTTCATCGATGGTACGCTCGTCAATAACCCTTATGGTACACAGGTACCTGACCTTGCCTCACGCGGCAGGTTCTCACCTTTCTTATTTAAAGGAACCGTATTCAGCGCCGGTGGTTATTCAGCTTTGTATGGACAGGCATTATCTTCCGCATTGATCCTTGAATCGATCGATCTGCCGGAACAATCCACTGCCAATCTTTCTGTTTCTCCTATCATATTAGGAGCAGGATTTCAAAAACTCGAGAAGAATAAGAAAGCGTCCTGGGGCGTGAATTATAATTATGTAAATCTTGTTGCTTATTTCAACCTGGTAAAACAAACACCGGATTATTTTACCATGCCTGAATTTCATAGCGGCGATGCCAATTTCCGTATCCGTACCAAAAGCGGCGGCATGATCAAATATTATACGACATTCTCACATAGCCGGCTGGGTTTACGGAGAGAGGATATTGACAGTTCTATCATTAAAGATGCATTTGGACTGACCAATATCAACTGGTATAACAACCTTAGCTGGAGAGAGAATTTAGGTAATGGCTGGAAAATGAATCTCGGCCTTGGTTATAGTACCAATACCGATAATCTTAACCAGCAATTGCAAAATCAGAATAATGAACCGCAATCATTTCCTGACAGGCCCTGGGCAGCCTATAAGAACTTTAAAATAAAAAGCCGCCAGGACCTTTCACAGATCAGGGCCGTGCTGGAGAAGAGGTTATTTGGTATCAGTACGATCCGTTTTGGCAGTGAATTCATGTATAACTATAACCGTAGCATTTATAACGGAACCGATTCGAAACTTACTGATGATTATACAGCAGTGTTTGCCGAAACAGATATTTATGTAACCAACGACCTGGCTGCCAAGATCGGCGGACGCTATGAATATTCATCTGTTATCAGTAAATCCGATATCGCGCCAAGGATCTCCTTTGCCTATAAGGTTGGAAAGGGTGCACAGGTTTCAGCGGCGTATGGTATCTTTTATCAAAAACCGGAGAACCAGCAATTATTCTTTACAACGCAGTTAGGTTATACAAGAGCCGATCATTATATATTAACGTACCAGAAATCCACCAATGACCGCATTTTCCGCGTGGAAGCATTTCATAAGGATTATAAGGACCTGGTAAAAACATATCCTGTCATTTCTTCTGCCAGCAATTTTTATAATAATGATGGAAAAGGATACGCCCGTGGTGTGGAAGTGTTCTGGCGCGATAAGAAAAGCATTAAGAACCTCGATTACTGGGTTAGTTATTCTTACCTGGATACCAAACGGGATTACCTGAATTACCCTGCCGAGATCCGTCCCAACTTTGCTGCCAATCATACGGCTTCGCTGGTTGTGAAGCGGTTTATCATGGATATCAAAACAGGTTTCAATTTTACGTATAGTTATGCTACCGGCCGTCCTTATTATAATATCATACAGGATAACACGGGCACCAAATACCAGATCGCTGACCAGGGAAGAACCAAAGAATTTCATAATCTCGGTTTCAGTATGAATTATGTGCCAACCATCAGCAACCCCAATGCAAAAACATTCTGGGTGCTGGTGGCGAGTGTAACGAATGTATTGGGATATAATCCTGTTTTCGGATATAACTATTCCTATAATGGATTGAACAGGCAGCCGATCGGTCTTCCTGCCAAACGTTTCTATTTCATAGGTGTGTTCTTCAGCTGGGGTGTTGACAGAACGCAGGATGCTATTAATAATAATTTATAATTACTACATAAACTTCTAAAATAACAAACATGAAAAAGATTATTGCCATTGCCGCTATGTTCATTGCCATCAGCGGGTATGCACAGAGCGAAAAATATATGGCTGCGATGAAAAAGAACCTGGATATGTTCGACAGTGTTAAAACAACAGCCGAATTCCAGGCATTGTCTGCCAATTTCGAACGTATCGGTGATGCAGAGAAGACACAATGGCTTCCTTACTATTATGCCGGGTTAGCATTGACAAGTCCCGGTTGGTCAGACCAGGGCCTCGATAAAGATGTCAATGGAGAAAAGATAAAAGCCTTATGCGATAAAGCAGATGCTATTGCCAAAACACCCGAAATATACGAGATAAGATACATGGGTCTTACACAGCAAATGATGGTTGATCCGCAAACGCGCTGGACCACGTATGGCAAACAAAGCGGTGAAGCGCTTCAAACAGGAATGCAGATGGATCCTTCCAATCCAAGACTTGTTTATTTACAGGCGATGGGCATATTTGGTACACCGGAGCAATTTGGTGGTGGAAAAGCAAAGGCAAAACCATTACTGGAAAAAGCAGTGGCTTTGTTCAAAGCATATACACCTAAACCATTGTATCCGCGTTGGGGACAGAAGCAGGCGGAAGAAGCTCTGGCGCAATGTCAGTAAGCGTTTAAATTTTTGAATCTACATTTTCTAATTAGTTTCTCATGAGCGAAGAAAATTTTTCTCCGGCGGAAAGCCTGAAACTGATTCAATCGATGATTGATAAGACCAGGGAGGATATTTCCAATAATTCAATTTATTTCCTGGTGTGGGGATGGATCAGTTTTTTGGCCTGTACGGGCCAGTTCATACTGAAGCACATTTATAATTATCCCAAACATTATTACGTGTGGTGGATAGTTGTGGTAGGAGTTTTCTTTTCGATCTATTACAGTTCAAGAGAAGGGAAAAGAGAAAAAGTGAAAAGTTATGTGAGCGAAAGCATCAAATACCTGTGGATAGGAATGAGCATCGCTTATTTTGTATTGAGCATGATCCTGACAAGGATCGGTTGGAACACGCCGGTCTTCCCGTTTTTCATCATGTTGTACGGGTTAGGCACTTATATATCCGGGAGTATTATCCGGTTTCGTCCATTGATCATTGGTGGTCTGCTGGCTTCCGGCCTGGCCATTGGTGCCACATTTGTTTCGTATGATTTCCAGATGTTGTTTGCATCGGCTGCGTTGCTGGTAAGCTATATCATTCCGGCGCATCTTTTACAGGGCAGGAAAAAATCCAAAAATCAATTCTGATGGAAGAAGAAAAACAACTAACGCAGGATGAGAGCCTGCGGCTGATCACCGAGATGATCACGAAGGCAAAATCCCATTTTCATGAAAGTGGCACCAGTGCCATACTATGGGGCAGCGTGGTAGGTATAGCGGGTTTAGTGGATTTTGCCCAGGCCTACTGGCATTTTTCTATCGGGTTTGATATATGGTACCTGGTGCTGGCAGCCATTATTCCACAGATCGTCATCTCCATCCGGGAGAACCGGAACAAGAAAGTGGTTACACATACCGAAGCGGCACTGGATGCGGTATGGCTGGTATATGGGATCAGTTTATTCGGGCTGATATTTTATTTGAATGCTGTTCCGGGTACTACCGATAAAATACTCGCCAATGAAAATATTGCATTGGTGCAAACAAATGCAGATGGCAGCAAAGCCTTTCTCCATTCGTTTATTCCCAGTCATACGTCCTTGTTTTTATTATTGTATGCAATACCGACATTGATAACAGGAATTGCATGCAAATTCCGTCCTATGTTATGGGCGGCTTTACTTTGTTATGTATTCTTTATTGTATCATGTTTTACCGAAAACGCTTATGATCTGCTGTTTAATGGGTTGGCAGGGATTTTTAACTGGTTGATACCTGGACTTATTTTGAGGAGAACCTTTTACCGGCGTCAAAAAGCAATGAATGTTTAAAGATCTCGATCCTATATTGCATTCTCAGTTAAGGCTGGCGGTTGTTTCGATCCTGATCAGCGTGAAGGAAGCGGAGTTTACTTTTTTAAAAGAAAAGACAAATTCTACGGCTGGCAACCTTAGTGTGCAAATCCAGAAATTAAAGGATGTTGGCTATATCGATATTGTAAAGCAATTCAAGAATAACTACCCGCAAACAATTTGTAAGATCACTCCATTGGGTATTACTGCATTTGAAGAGTATGTGAAGAGCTTGCAGACGTATTTGGGAAAAGAGTGAGAAAGATTCAGAATTATGAATTCAGAATGAAAGAATATAATGTAAAAGGTGATCAGCTTCAAACTGATCACCTTTTACATTCTTAATTATAAATTCATAATTCCACCTTCTCTACAGCGTGATATTATCTATTTTAAATTTCACTGTACCGGCGGGTGCTATCACTTCAGCAGTATCGCCGATGTGTTTTCCCAATATGCCTTTACCGATAGGGGATGTTACCGAGATCTTGCCGGCTTTGAGATCGGCTTCCTGTTCGCTCACGACCTGGTAAGTGACCTGTTTTTTGGTGTTCAGGTTTGTCAATGTTACTTTGGTGAGAATAGATACTTTGCTGGTATCGATACTTGATTCATCGAGAATACGGATATTGGACAAAGAGCCTTCCATAGCAGCGATCTTGGCTTCCAGCAATCCCTGCGCCTCTTTGGCAGCATCGTATTCTGCATTTTCTTTCAAATCGCCTTTTTCCCTGGCTTCGGCAATGGCACGGCTAGCAGCCGGCCTGTCCACTGCTTTCATACGTTGCAATTCCGCTTTCATTTGTTCCAGCGTTTCTTTGGTCACGTATTGAATGTTACTCATAAAACCTCCTTTGGATTAAATCAAAAAAAACAGCAACGCCTCAGTAGTTAACTGAAGCGTTGCGGTATTGATTCAAAGATAGTAAAGTATTTGACATGGAAAGCTAACCTAATCCTAATTTTTCCAGTATAACCGCCGCCATTTTATAATAGGCTTCATGGCTATAGCCGGCAATATGCGGCGTAACAAGGGTAAGTATTATTCCCCGGAAGAGATTACGGATTTGATTTCTTATTGTAAGGTGCGTCATATCGTTTTCGTGCCTGAAATCGATATGCCGGGCCACAGTGCTGCATTTGCGCGTGCGATGAAGACAAGTATGCAAAGCGACAGCGGAATGCAGGTAATAAAAAATATCCTCCGTGAAATATGTACTAATTCCGATTTGGAATATATCCACATCGGAGCTGATGAAGTAAAAATTACAAACAAGGATTTTATTCCCGAGGTGACATCATATATAGAAGGTTATGGCAAGCATGTGATAGGATGGCAACCGGGTGGGAATTATACCAGCAAAACGATTCGCCAGTTGTGGATGGATGACAATGCACGCCACCTTTCAGAAAAGAACATAAAATTCATCGACTCCCGACACCTTTACCTGAATCACATGGATCCATTAGAGGCGGTCGTCACCATATTCAATCGCAAGATAGCTGACCAAACGAACGGTGACTCCTCCGCGATCGGAGCTACTCTTTGCCTATGGAATGACAGGAGAGTTGAAGATGGAGCCGAT
>CAMLGR010000184.1 GCA_946479615.1 uncultured Bacteroidota bacterium
CCTCTGCGTATAACTCCAGGAGTAAGGTTTCTGGTTAAAGCATTTGTGAGAATTGCTCATGAATAGAAACTGGCCTACAAGAATTATACGCAGAGGACCACGGAGGAGACACAGAGGGCCACGGAGGGTCGATTGCTGTTTTGGTTAGATCAAAAAGGGATAAAACACGGATAAAAGACGGATGAAACAGGGATCAAACACGGATATTTTCCCTATTTGGTCCCTGTTTCATCCCTCCTTTCTATGGATTTTACTGGTTTTTAAGTAAAGGAGGGTTTGACGGTCTCTTTAACCGGCAGCGATTTCGCCGCAGACAAGTTATAATTCGTTGTAGTAAGGAATTTGCGTTACCGGCAGTATGGATCCGGTAGGAGTGTAGTCATTAATTATTCTTCATGGGAACCACCATCTCAAAAGAAGGAATATTCACTTCGAACATCTGGCGGTTTTCCAGATTTTCCATTTGGTAGGTACCTTTCATCTTACCCATTTCAGAGCGCAGGTTACAACCACTAACATATTGATAGCTTTCACCGGCCTGGATGGTAGGTTGCACACCCACTACACCTTCTCCTTCGACTTCACGGTGAGTACCATTGCTGTCGAATATCTGCCAGTTACGACGGTGGAGCTTTACGGGAAAAGAATTATGGTTTTCCAGTGTGATGCGATAAGCGAACATAAATTCTGATTGCACCGGGTTGCTGTAATCCGGCTGATAAAAGGTTTCAACACTTACCTCCACACCCTCAGAGATCATGCTGTTCATATCAATCAGTTTAAGTAAAAATAACGAAAAACTGTGATGGGTGTTGCCATCCCGCTGTTTACTTTTCAAAAACGTAATTTTGCGTCTTACTGACCTGATATTCTAATATTTTTCCTATATGAAAATAGCTGTAGCGAAAGGCGATGGTATCGGCCCGGAAATAATGGATGCCGTTCTGACGATTTTTAACGCCAATAAGACCCCGCTGGAATACCAGTTCGTCGATATGGGGAAATGGGTATTTGATAGAGGATTTTCCAACGGTATGACCCCCGAGGCAAAACTGGCGATAGAAGATCTTGGTATCCTTTTCAAAGGGCCGATGGAAACACCCAAGGGTAAAGGTGTCAAAAGCGTGAATGTGACTGCCCGCAAAACCTGGAATACCTATGCGAATAAACGGGTTTTCCAGACCCTTCATGGTGTAGATACGGTGTTCAGCAAAAGCGGTATCCCCATCGATATAACCATAGTGCGTGAAAATATTGAAGATACCTATGGCGGTATAGAGCACATGCTCACACACGATGTGGCGCTGAGCCGCCGTTTTATTACCCGCCCGGGCAGTTTGCAGGTGATAAAGTATGCGTTTGAAATGGCCCGGAAGAAAAAAGCCACCCGCATTACCTGTGGACATAAAGCCAATATCATGAAGATCACGGACGGGCTTTTCCTGGAATGTTTTTATGAAGTGGCCAAAGATTATCCCGATCTGAAATCCGATGATGTGATCGTTGATGATCTTTGTATGAAGTTGGTAACAAGACCCGATAGTTTCGATGTGGTGGTACTTACCAACCTGCAGGGTGATATCGTTTCTGATCTTTGCGCTGGGCTTGTCGGTGGCCTCGGATTTGCCCCCTCTGCCAATATCGGGGATCATATCTGCATTTTTGAAGCTGTACATGGTACAGCGCCCGATATTGCCGGTAAAAACATTGCAAACCCCACAGCTTTATTACTGAGCGGGATCGCTATGCTTCGTCACCTGGGTTATATGAAAAATGCAGCCGAAATTGAAAATGCATTGTTGTATACATTAGAGCAGGGGATACATACCGGTGATTTTGGCGACAGGAGCAAAGGATCTTTAAATACAACTGATTTTGCCAATGCCATCATTGCCAATTTTGGAAAGAAACCAAACTTGAATGCCAAAGAGATCTTGCCTAATATGCCGGTAACTACTACCCATTTCAAACTGGAAAAGAATTCCATGATGGTATCGCAGGAAATGGAGCAGGAAAATATTATTGGCGTGGATATGTTTGTGGAGAGTATTGTTCAGCCGGAAGCGATTGCACATAAATGCCAGCGTCATGCCGGTGTGAAATTTAATCTTGTCAATGTAAGCAACCGGGGTACGCAGGTATGGCCAACAGGATCTGTGTTTACCAATCTCGTGAACCAGTACAATGTACGTTTTGAAAGTATCGATGGGTCACCACTTAATCAGCAGGATATTATCGGGCTGTATGTAAGCCTTAGTGGTGATTTCAAAATATGTTCGCTCGAATTGCTCAACACCTGGGGAGATAAGAAGGCGTATAGTTTGGCGCAGGGGCAATAAGGGGTGTCAGGTGTTAAGTTTTAGATGTTAGGTTTTAAATGATCAGAGTTAGTAAGAGTTTAACACCCAACATTCATTATCCAACTATTAACTTAAAAACAAAAGCTTTTGCCAAAAGAAACACATCATTATAGTAACAGCGAGGTAACCGTAGTCTGGAAGCCGAAGGTTTGTATTCATTCTACTGCCTGCTGGAAGGGATTGTTACAGGTATTCGATCCGCGTTCCAAACCCTGGATCAGGATGGAAGGCGCCGGCACCGAACGTATTATCGAGCAGGTACGGAAATGCCCCAGCGGAGCGCTCAGCTATTTTATGAATAATGAAGCCGCTGCAGATAGTAATAAAGTAGTGGCAGAAGCCGCAGATATTGCTACCATAGAAGTAGTAGCCAACGGGCCTTATCTCGTAAAAACAGAATGCCTGATCGTACACGGAGATGGAAAACAGGAAACTAAAACCGGTACAGTCGCTTTATGCCGTTGCGGAAATTCGCAAACCAAACCCTATTGCGATGGTTCACATCGTACAACCGGTTTCCAGGGATGATTCAATGAATTAATTTCAGGTATTTGGCTGTTCCTGCTGCAATCAGCAGAACACCCATGATGATAATAACCAGCGACCATCGTACAGTTTGGTCTTCTTCATAAATTTTTTTGAAAAAAAGATAAAGCCCGGACAGGCAAAAGACCACCCCCGCTCCGCAAAATATCCAGGACGTGGCCATCATATTTTTTTGGCGAGTTTATAGCCATTCTTTTGCAGCCATTGCAATACTTTATCACGCTGATCGCCCTGCACAATGATCTCACCATCTTTCGCCGCACCACCTGTACCACAAAAACTTTTTAATTTTTTACCCAATTCCTGCAGGTCGTCTTCTTTACCGATAAATCCTTCAATAAGCGTGACCGCTTTACCTGCTCGTTGTTTGGTATCCAGTCTTATTTTTAATTTTTGTTGTGCAGACGGAAGCGTTACCGAATGATCGGGTTCTTCTTCAAACTTAAAGTCAGGATCCGTACTATATACAAATCCTCTCGTATCCGGCTTATTTTTCTTAGACATATTCTGCTATGATTAACCCTATTGTGAAACCTATGTTCCTATGATCCTATGTGGTAAAAAAGCTGACTGGCGTAATCTTACCACATAGGATCATAGAAACATAGGTTTCACATAGAGATACAAAAATCAACCTGCTTTTACAGCTTTCAAACTAAGATCCAAACTCTTTGCCTGGTGGATCAGTGCGCCCACGCTTATATAATCCACGCCCGTCTTTGCATAGACCTGGATATTATCGAGATTGATACCTCCGCTGGCCTCCGTTTCAAAATCATTTTTAGTAATTGTCAATGCTTCATCGATCGCAGCAGGATCAAAATTATCCAGCAGGATCCGGAATACTTTTCCTTTTCCTGCTGCCACAATTCTTTTTACATCGTCAATACTGCGCGCTTCTACTTCGATCTTCAAACCCGGCTTTTTCGTTTGCACATAGTCAACTGCTTTTTCAATTGCTTTTTCGATACTACCGCAATAGTCGATATGATTATCCTTCAGCATGATCATATCATACAAGCCAAAGCGATGATTGATGCCACCGCCAATTTTTACCGCTTCCTTTTCAAGCAACCTGAAATTGGGTGTTGTCTTTCGGGTATCGAGCAGTTTGGTTTTATATCCCTTTAATTTATCGGTATAGGTAGCTGTAAGTGTCGCAATACCGCTCATGCGCTGCATGCAATTCAACACCAGTCTTTCGCATTGCAGTATGGTATGCACTTTGGCTGATATCTCAAATGCCTTTTCACCATACTTCATTTTGTCGCCATCCTTTTTGTAGGCAGTAAAAACGGAACCGGGTTCGATATAGGAAAAGATCTTCCGGGCTACTTCCATACCGGCAAGGATGCCGTCCTGCTTAATTTTCAATACTGCCTTGCCGGTAGCACCATCAGGTATACTGGCCAGGGTAGAATGGTCGCCATCCCCTACATCTTCTTTCAGGGCTTCGTCGACCAGGTGTTCCAGTTGTTGATCAAAATTCATGAGGGCAAAAATAGGATATAGAGTTGGCAGTGCACAGTTGTCAGTCTTGCAGCCGGCAGTGGTGTTGCTGCACAAAAAAATAGCCTTCCCTGGGGGAAGGCTATCCATATAAGAAGTAATTATCTTATTCAAGTGGCTGGAATCGCAATTCCTTCACCAGTTCCTTATCGCCCTTCGATTTCATAAAGATGTGCGCCCTGAAATTACCGGATTTGGTCTGCAGGGTACCAATGCAATAATGGCCGCCGGGAGAATCGCCTTTGTGTTTCAGCTCAAATCCTTTGACATCATTATTGCTGAAGAAATCTTTCAGGATCACCTGTGCCTGGGCCTTGCTGTAGCTATCGCTTTTTACAGGCAGGGTTACTTCCACGTTGTCGTCGAAGTACTTTGATAATTGAGCTGCATTACCTGAACGCAATGCGCCTATCACTTCCTCAATGGAATTTTGCTGACCAAAAGAGGACAGGACAACCAGTGATGCAACCAATAAAGAAGTAAATATTGCTTTCATAATCTTTTTTTTTCACAGGACTAACAAATCGAAAAATGTGCCATAGCGTACGGATCATCCGGGTACTAAAGTAATAAAAACCCCGGCAGTTTTAAAGCCTTTCGGCTGAAATACAATGAATGATATGTAGTTTTACAACGCATTGTTACTTGATACTGAATGGATTTGTACTAAATTTAACGCTATAAATAAAGCCATGTCTCAAAAAAGAACTATTCTGATCATAATGGACGGCTGGGGACTAGGAAAAGTTGCATCTGCAGATGCCATCCAGCATGCTTTTACCCCCTTTACGAAGTCTTTATACTCTAACTACCCCAACTCTACCCTGGTCACCTGTGGCGAAGCTGTGGGTCTGCCAGACGGCCAGATGGGCAACTCCGAAGTAGGTCACCTGAACCTGGGCGCCGGTCGCATTGTATACCAGGAACTTCAGCGGATCAATGTAGCTATCCGCACCGGTGAATTCGCCAAAAATGAGAAGCTCCTGGCCCCAATCCGCCAGGCAAAGGCCCTGAATAAACCGCTGCACCTGCTGGGCCTGGTAAGCAACGGCGGGGTTCACTCCCATATCAATCACCTGAAAGAAATCATTAATGTCTGCAAGGCAGAAGGCTTGCAGGAAGTATATATCCATGCATTTACAGATGGCCGTGATTGCGACCCGAAAAGCGGTCTCGGATTTATCACGGAATTACAGGCACACCTGAATCAAACCGTTGGAAAGATCGCTACTGTCAGCGGGCGTTATTATGCGATGGACCGCGATAAAAGATGGGAACGGGTAAAACTGGCTTATGATGCCATGGTGCACGGTATAGGTGAAAAAGCTACCGATGCGATTGCCGCAGTCGAGAACTCTTACCGCAATAATATAACTGATGAATTTATCAAACCGACTGTTATCGTTAATGAAGGACAGCAGCCGCTTGCCCAGATCAAAGAAGGAGATGTAGCGCTTTGTTTTAATTTCCGCACCGATCGCTGCCGCGAGATCACGGAAGTATTAACACAAATGGATATTCCCGAACAGGGAATGTATAAGCTGAACCTTTCCTATACTACGATGACACAATACGATCACAAGTTCAAAAATGTAAACGTGATCTTTGAAAATGATGATCTTAAAAATACATTGGGTGAAGTGCTGGAGCAACAGGGTTTAAAACAGATCCGTATTGCCGAGACTGAAAAATATCCGCATGTAAGTTTCTTCTTTAGTGGTGGTCGCGAAAAACCATTTGAAGGCGAGACCCGCATCATGATCCCTTCTCCGAAAGTAGCCACCTATGACCTGAAACCGGAAATGAGTGCTTATGAACTGACAGAAGCATTGATACCACAGATCAATAACAAAACAGCCGATTTCATTTGTCTGAATTTTGCCAATGCAGATATGGTTGGACATACAGGCATCTGGGAAGCGGCTATCAAAGCTGTAGAAACAGTTGATAAATGTGTAGCAAAAGTTGTAACGACTGCGCTAGAGAATGATTATGCTGTTTTCCTGACCGCCGACCATGGCAATTCAGATTATATGGTCAATGAAGATGGTTCACCGAATACGGCCCATACACTGAACCTGGTCCCGTTCTTTATCATCGACAGGGATTGGAAAGGCACGATCAGGCCGGGGAAACTCGGGGATATCGCGCCAACGATCCTTACGATGATGAAACTACCGATTCCTTCGCAGATGACGGGAGAGGTGCTGATAAGCTGATTTTATAAAAAAAATGATGAATGATGAGTTATGAATTATGAATGTTGCGTGATAGCAGGTAATTCCTTCTATTTACGCAACATTCATAATTCATAACTCATCATTCATCATTTCAAATTCAACGTGTATGATAAAAAAGATCCTGTTGTTCCTGCTGGCAGCACTAATTGTGATCCAGTTCTTTCATCCGGCCAAAAATCAGAAAGCAGGCGCACAGCCCAATTTTATCGGTAACGTTTATGCCGTTACGCCAGAAGTCAAAGTAATACTGGAAAAAGCCTGTAATGACTGTCACAGTAATAACACCCGTTATCCCTGGTATAGCAAATTGCAGCCGGTAGACTGGTGGATGGACAATCATGTAAAAGAAGGAAAAAAAGAACTGAACCTCGACGAATACACGCATCGCAGCCTGCGTTACCAGTATCATAAACTGGAAGAAATAGCCGACCAGGTAAAAGAAGGTAAAATGCCTTTGAACTCCTATACCTGGATCCATAAAGATGCGATACTTACCGAAGCTGAAAAAAGCACCCTCATTAATTGGGCCGACGGGCTCCGGGACGGGATGAAAGCAAAGTACCCGATCGATAGCCTGGTACGCAAAAAATAGGCGTAAAACCCCGCTTTCTTTTGCCAAAATTTACCTTTCGGTGCAGCTTTTGTGTCTCAAAAATGTCTAAATTACAGGCAACCAAACGGTAAATATGACCGAGGACGCCATTTTAAAAGGTTGTTTGAATAATGACGCAGTTGCCCAGCGTGAACTGTACAATAAGTACAGTGCCAAGATGCTGGCAGTTTGTTACAGGTATGCACACAACCGGGAAGATGCGGAGGATATGTTGCAGGAGGGTTTTATTAAGATTTTTCTGCAAATACACACGTTTGAGAACCGCGGTGCTTTTGAAGGATGGATCAGGCGTATTATCGTTCATACCTGTATCAATATCCTGAAAAAGAATAAGAAGTTCAATGAAAGCGTGGATATCATTCACGCAACGGGATTACAGGTAAGAGAAGAAAGTGTTCCGGCTATTATCCAGGCCAAACAGGTCATAGAATGTATCCGGATCCTGCCAATTGGATATAGAACTGTATTGAATTTATATGCAATAGAAGGGTATACCCATCGCGAGATTTCAGGTATGCTCGATATTGAAGAAAGTACCAGCCGGAGCCAGTATACAAGGGCGAAGGCGATGCTTGAAGATATTTTGATCCGTAAAAAGATCATGCAGAAACCAAAACACGATATCGATTGGCTTGTCGCCGTCAGCCAGCGGTAGATGATACGTATCCTAAATAGTAACTGGTTATGGAGAGTAATTTCAGAAATAGGGAATTTGAGGATTTTGTAAAGCAGAATGCCGACCAATACCGGATGTTTCCTTCCGAGAAAGTATGGAAGAGCATCAACAATACTTTACATACCCGCAGAAAATGGTATGGGCTCGGTCTTGGGTTCCTGCTGTTGCTGACAGGAACAGCTGTTACATGGGTAATGATCAGCTACCCTGTAGCTAAAAACAATGAAGCGGCCGCCCTGAATACAACCAAACCCAGCAC
>CAMLGR010000185.1 GCA_946479615.1 uncultured Bacteroidota bacterium
TCAATCCAAATAATAAAATGATGATCAGGGAAGGAAGGTGAAGCAGTTTACCACCGGCATAGATCAGTATCAGTAACGAAAAGATCAGGAAGAATTTAATGTTGAGTTTTGTTTTGGCAAGGATCAGGAAAAGCAGCAGTGATAATATAATCGACAATATCACCGATACCAGCATATTCACCGTGAAATAACCAACCGAGGAGAGATCGATCGTTTTAGTAGCAGTAATAAAATTGAAGACGATAATGCCCAGGATATCGGAAAAGGACGCTTCGTACACCAGGAATTCTTTTTTTTGTTCGGTGAGCGGGTGAAGGCTTGGCAGGATGATGGAACTGCTCATGATAGAAAGCGGTATCGCATACACGATACATTTGATAAAAGGCTCTGCGAGCCAGTAGTTCAGGATAAATGCGATCAGTGCAGTGGAGATTACGAATATAAAAAGTGCGGAAAAAAAGGAATCGCGAATGAGCTTTAATTTATCTTTTCCCAGTTTCAGATCCAATCCTGCTTCCAGTACGATCATGATCAATCCTGCTACACCAAGTGATTCCACCAATTGCTCCGGAAATTCGATTTTTAACTGGTAATAATTGGCCAGCGCCCTGAAACCGATCCCTGCAAATAATAAAAGCAATACTGATGGAATACGGATATACCGGCTGAGCATCGAGAAGATATAAGACAACACAACCAGGCAACAAAGGACGATCAGTATTTCTTCCGCTTGTAATTTACCCATAGGTGAAATTAAGGAATTGATATGATTTGAGAATTTGGAAATTTGCCCGGATTGGGCATTCATTATTCTTATCAATATTACCAGTCAATCAAAGAATATCTCCATCAGCTAATTTCCAAATCATCAAATTCCCTGATCTCCTAATCGGTATTTATCACATCACCTCTCCGGCTATCATCACTTTCTCAATCAGATTGCTTCCAAATGCATACGGCAGGTAAGCGATCGATGGAATGGGTTTTGTAAAAATGAGGTTTGCTTTTTTACCAATAGCAATACTTCCCAATTCTTCCTGCATTCTGAGGGCATTCGCTGCATTGAGCGTTGCTGCATTGATGGCTTCTTCGGGCAACATCCGCA
Source organism: uncultured Bacteroidota bacterium (assembly GCA_946479615.1). The sequence continues at coordinate 1,106 of CAMLGR010000185.1, forward strand.
TTTGAATACAACTTAAGGCGATCACCATGTTCATATTTCCCGAAGGAGAAGAACCGGGATTGAAATCACTGGCGAGTGAAACAGCCGCACCTGCATCGATCAGTTGACGCGCCGGTTGAAAAGGCATGCGAAGAAAGAACGCAGCTGTAGGTAATAAAGTGGCGATCGTATCAGATTGACCAAGTAAATGAATATCATTTTCCGTCATTGTTTCCAGGTGATCGAGGGAGATCGCGTTCAGTGCCAGTCCCGTTTCTATGCCACCGATACTCGTTAGCTGGTTTACATGAAGTCTTGGTTTCAATCCATACTGCAATCCTGCCTGGCCGATCACCGCTGTTTCTTCCGGGGAAAAGAAACCTGTTTCACAAAATATATCGATATAATCGGCAAGACTTTCGGCAGCGATCACGGGTAGCATTTCATTAATGATAAGATCGATATATCCCTGGTGATCATTTTTATATTCCAATGGATAAGTATGTGCCCCTAAAAAAGTAGCTTTTACAGGTATCGGCGCCGTTTCCTTTAATTTTCTGATCACCCGGAGCATTTTCAATTCGCTCTCCACGCTTAATCCATACCCGCTTTTTATTTCGATGGCGCCGGTGCCAAGACTGATAACTTCCTGCAAACGGCCCCATGCCTGTCGCAGTAAAACAGCTTCACTGGTTTCAGCGAGTTTCCGTGCTGAATTTAAAATACCACCACCACGTGCGGCAATGTCTGCATAGCTCAGTCCTTTCAATTTATCAACGAATTCATCTTCGCGGCTGGCGGGAAAAACAAGATGGGTGTGACTATCGCACCAGCAGGGCAGGATGAACTGATCCGCAGCATTGATAGTACCTGGAACAGCAGCATCGGTATCGCTTAATTCATCCATGCGGCCGAATTTTACAATAATGCCATCTTCGATCAGCAGGAACGCATTATCGATGACAGGTAATACAGCCAGTTCTTTTCCACGCAGCAATTGATTACTGCTGTGTACACCGGCCAGTTGTTTTATGTGTGTGATCAATGTTACCGCCATGGTGCCGCTAAATTAGCCGTAAAAAACAAAAACCGCAGCTATGGCCACGGTTTTTATTACACACTTATACGATGGGGCTAGTAAGGCAGTATGATCGAATGCGAATTATTATTCTGTCCCTCCCAATCAATCTTCACATAATAATGTTGTCCTGCGCCGGGGCAGGTCGTCGGGTTGCCGGCACTGTTAAGGCCAAAGGTAGCGGTAGCTGTAAACACAGGAACCGTATGCTTAACCTGGCCACTGACAAGGCGGTAATTACAATCCCCGCGGATAACCAGGGGTTGTATAATGGCTGATGTAAAAGGGCGGCCGAAGCGGTTAGTACCCCATTCGGCGACATTGGTAACATTTCCTTCTGTATGCGTACCGGTAATAGTGATAACTACATTGTTATTGTTGTAAGTGAATACACGCTGACGGGCGACCTGCCAGCTGCGCTGAGTGCCGTTTCCGAATGTGACATTCATACCGCTGCTGGTGATCGTATGGGTAACGCTATGAATGGGCAGGGTGATCAGTAATCCGCCGCTGACATTGGTGATCACGTGCGATCCGTTGATCAAAAAAGATTTATTGTCGGCTATTCTTGTTACGGCGAGATTGGTATAAGTAACCGTGAGAGCGGCTCCTGCAACGGCCCAATGAGTACCGGAAGGAATAGAAATAGAAACGACGCCTACCCTGTTGTATAATCCCAGGCAATCGGCACCATTATAGGTAATGGTAATCGACCTGGTACTGCTGGTAGAATCGGCAGTAAGTGTTGCATGGCAGGGAATATAAATGCCATCTGTGCGGCCTGCGAGGGATGCACTCGATTCCATGACCAGGTTTATTTCATCAGCAACTGCTTCTATTTGCGTAGAAAAATTAGTCTGGTCATCGGACTGGGCAGATGCTTCTGTATCAAAATTGTTAGCGGCTGTTGTAGTATCGCTTTTCTTACACGCCACGAATATCACGGCGCTGAAAAGGACCAGGAGAACGCAATCAAGGACCAGTTTTTTCATAAAGTTGATTTTAATTGCAGGCATAGACCGGGAATACGACGGGAAGTTTAAACCGGATGCAGCCCCGGTGCTGGGTTTCTTTAAAAACCTTTGTCTGCGATTAACTCATTCTAACGCCAATAATGATATTCGTATTGTTATAATATGAAAGGAAATGTACGATGGGAGATTTACGTGGAGGTGTCAGGTGTTAAACAAATCCGCAAAGATACTTGTTGTAATCTGTAATACAAAAAGATTGATGCTGAATATAGGGATGTAACACACCTAACACTTAACACCTAACCAAGTTTCTCCATCTCGCGCAGGTAATCATACTGAAGATCTTCGTGCAGGGTAGCGATAGAAGCTTTGAGCTTTTTTACCTGGCCATTGTATAAGTTAAGCAGCATCTGGCTTTTTTCGTAAGGAATACCCGATTCATTTATTTTTTTGCATAAGTATAATAACCATTCTGTTTCGGCCTGGCGTGAACCGGTATAGCGCACATGTTTATTAATGATGCGAAGGATCTTACGCAGGCTCTTTTTGACAAAGTATAAATGTGAAAGATTGATGCCGGCAAATTGTTCATCGATCTCATTTTTTACATTGGCAATATAGCTTTCCTCATCATGCGCCTCGTATAAAAGGTACGTGAGCAGTTCCTTGTTCTCTTTCTTGAACCTTCCCAGGCGCAGGCATAGTTCTACCAGTTCTTTGGGTTGACGTGTTGCCAACTCCTGTTTGATCTCATTGATGGTCGCTGCTTTCATACCTCAAATATAAAACACGGATTATAGCAACGGGAAAGATTCCGCAGGCACTTCCCGTGTAAAATTCTCAATTATTCATCCTGCAGAATGTAATGACTGCAATCTGTATTACAATCAATAGAATCTGTATTATCTTTACCTCTTTTTAAGGGAAATAATAACTATGCGTATTGCGATTAATGGAATGGGACGGATCGGCCGTCTTTTGTTCAGGCGATTGGTGAATCAACCAGGAATAGAATTGGTAGCTGTAAATGATATCATGCCGGCGGATAACCTGGTCTATTTGTTACGATATGATTCTGTCTATGGCACTTTCCCCCATCCTATTACAGCCGGAAATGAATCGCTTTCCGTACTAAACAAGCATATCGCGGTATTTCAAAAGGATCATCCTTCCCAATTACCCTGGAAGCAATTAAAGGTGGATGCCGTACTGGAATGTTCCGGAAGATTCAGTCACCTGGCCAGTGCTACCGAACACCTCAAAGCAGGCGCTGCAAAAGTATTATTGTCCACTACCGGTTCCACCGATATCCCGCTGATGATCTATGGATATAACCAGCGCAGCCTGGCGGCTGATTATACGATCATTTCGCCCGGCGGTTGCATGACCAATTGTTCTGTACATATCATTTACCTGCTGAATTCGGTAGGCATCAAAACAGCGCAGATCAATTTCCTGCATTCCTATACATCGAGACAGGAACTGGTGGATGCTCCTCATTCGCAATTCCGTCGTGGAAGGGCAGCTGCCGAATCAATCATACCGGTGGAGATCGATCTGCCACATTCGCTCGACCGGCTGATGCCGGGTATGAAAGGAAAGATCGCTGCCGTATCTACACGCGTACCCGTTGCCAATGGTGCTATGGGTGATTTTACTGTTCAGATGGCGGAAGAAGTGACCGCAGAACAGATCAATGCGATCTTTAAAAAAGCGGCTGAAACAGAATTCAAGGGTATTTTGGGATATACTGAAGAACCTGTCGTATCATTGGATATCAAAGGCAATACTCATTCCTGCGTGATCGATGGTACACTTACTTCGGTAGTAGGCAATCACCTGAAAGTAATTGCCTGGTTTGATAATGAATATGGATTTACCAGCCGGATGATAGATTGGCTGGACTACTGGCGAAAACTCGCCTGAGTAAAAATTGAAAATAGAAAGTCAAAAAAGACGAAACCAACAGCAGGATTTTTTACTTTTTACTTTTAAATTTTGAGGTCTATGGATTTGTTTGTCCAGGAGGATTCTATCGTCCGCAGGATATGGGGCAAAAGCGATACCATCCTTTTTGTATTTGCCGGTGCTTCAGCCGAGTTTGCGTTGAACAAAGCCGTTGATTGGCTTTACTTCACCGGTCGTCTTCCGGCAGATCCGCTGGGACGTTTATTCTCCACCGTCATGTATGCCCGCTTGATCGTTTTTTCTGAAAAAGAAGCCGCTTTACGAACTATCGATAAGATCACAGCTATTCATAATACGGTAGAGGCCAACCGTGGCGACAAAATCCCCGACTGGGCTTACCGTGATGTATTGTTTATGCTGATCCATTATTCCATTGCTTCATATGAATTACTGGAAAGAAAACTCAGCAAACCGGAAAAGGAAGAAGCGTTCGGGGTATTTTACCGCGTGGGCGAACGGATGGGATTAAAAGGATTACCCACCACCTATGATGAATGGGTGATCATGCATAGTGAGCATTTGCAACAGGACCTGGTGAAAAGCGATTATACTTTTGATCTGTATAAACAATACCGGAAACACCTGGGCGCTGTACGTTACCGGATATTAAAGGAATCACAGATACTGGTAGTACCCGACCGGGTCAATGAGCTGTTACACCTGGGCCGTTTTTCCTGGGCCAGCCCCCTCCTTTTCTTTTATAAGATCAGCCGCCGGCTAAAGCTGGATGGCCTGCTGAAAAAGCTTATTTTACCCAAAGCCTATCAGAAACAGATCAAAGAACTGGATATTATTTAAACCTGGATTGCAGCGACAGATGAGTTTAATTATGAATTCTATTTGATATGAAAAGCATCATTTATTTACACGACATTCATAACTTATAATTCTTAATTCCCACCAAAGACCTGGCTATGTTTTTCTTCAGCACACCATTTTATTTAATAACGATCGGTTTGCAGGTGATTTGCATCCTGCATTGCCTGCGCAGAGGCGCACAAAGCAACTGGATATGGATCCTGATATTCATACCACTACTGGGTTCTATCATTTATATTTTTACGGAGATGTTTAACAGCCGCGATGTACAGCATTTGCAATCAGGGGTAAGTGATGTATTCAATCCGGGAGGAAAGATCAAAAAGCTGGAAAGCAATCTAAAGTTCTCCGATACATTTAATAACCGGCTGATGCTGGCCGATGCTTATTTAGCCGCTGGTCATACCGACCGTGCGATCAGTTTATACGAATCCAGTCTCACCGGCAATTTTACAGAAAACGAATACCTGCTCAGTCAACTGATCATCGCTTATTTCCAGGTAAAAAGATATGCCGACCTGATCCCTATTGCGAAGAAGATCCATGACCGTCCGCAGTTCGGACGTTCCAAACCGCATATTTACTATGCAATGGCGCTGGAGTTCACCGGACACCCGGAACAGGCGGAAGCGGAGTTTAAATTGATGAAAGCGCGTTTTTCCAACTTCGAAGCACGATACCAGTATGGATGTTTTCTTATCAGAGCCAACCGGAAAGAAGAAGCACACCAGCTTTTCACCGAAATACTCGGGGAAGTGACGCATCTGAGTTCTCCTGAAAAAAGAAGTAACGGGCAATGGTTTGCTAAAGTGAAAGAAGAATTGAGAAAACTCTAGGGCACTCTATGTGGTAGACTACGCCAGTCAGCTTTTTACCACATAGATTCTGTGTTAAGAACCAAGTGATTTGATTTGTTTATTTTTGTTCTTTAAGGCGGCTTAGGCCAGCCTGTTCAGGGAGTAACAATTTGTTGCTCCCTGGTTTTTTGTAAATAGTTTTTGTCATAAGGTTTTTGGGTTTTAAAGATGCTGTAAATAAGCTCTAGCAGTTTTCTTTGGACAGCCACAGCCGCTTTCATTTTTATACCATGTTTTGATATCAACCGCGCATAAATGGCCTTGTATCTTTCATCGCTTCTGATAGCTGTTAATGCCGGATAGTGCATCGCTTTTCGTAAGTATTTGTTGCCTTTTTTTGAGATTCGCGGTTTTCCTTTGACCGATGTGCCTGATTGTTTTTCTCTGACGTCCAGACCTGCGTAGCTGACCAATTGTTTTTTATTACGAATCAGATCAAATCCGTTGGTTTCGGCTAATACAGTTGCTGCAGTTAAGAAGCCAACACCCTTTATCGAGCAAAGTAGAATGATAAGCCTTTGCATTTCTGGATCTTGTTTTACCAGTTCAGTTAACTCTTCCCGGATTTGCTTTTCCTGCTTATTCAAAAAATCTACTCGTTGTTTTGCCCGCCTTAAGCTCGGTTTGTGAGGCCGGGCTTCCGACTTGTCAGCATGAAGTTGATTTTTGGCCATGGTTCTGATGTCGATAACCTGATCCCTTTCCCTAGTCAATTGACGGAGTTTCTTAAAAATACCTTTTGGCGGTTGCCAATCGGCCAGGTTTCTTTCCAGACCAAAACGAGTAATAGCTTGTGCAGCCGTGTAATCGTTGATGGTTTTTACTTCTAATGTCCCAAAGTAGTTACTGATCTTGTTAGGCAACACAATGCTCACCTGGTAATTTTTGTCAGCCACGTAATAAGCCAATGATTCATGGTAAACACCAGTGGCCTCCATTACAAAACGACCGATCATTCCTTTTTCCTCTACCCAGTCAGTCAAATTTGTAAACCCTGTCAAAGAATTTGAAAAGGTCCTGGTTTCGCAAAATTCAATAGACAAATCCTCGTGTAATTGACCCAGACAAACTACCAGTTCATCCTGAGCCACATCAATTCCAATTACTTGTTTCAAAGCTTTTTTCATACCAATTAATTTTTAGATTAAAAGTGAAAAACTCCCTTCGTTTTGTCTCCTGGTTGGATATTCTGGATATCGGTCCTGCCGATTCCTTACATTCTGTTCAAACTCAAAGAGATTAAAAGGAGCGGGCCATGTCTATGTGAGAACATACCTTTTGGTTGTTTAGGAACAAATGGCTCTCACTCCTTTTCACTTTATACATCAAATCTATTGGTATCCTAACTTTACTTCAAAAAACTATTTTATAAACATAGGAG
>CAMLGR010000186.1 GCA_946479615.1 uncultured Bacteroidota bacterium
GGAACGCCCACCAAGTCGCCGCGGGAACTGTAAGCCCACTGATGATAGACGCATAATGCGAATCAGCATTATACACAATCACATTACTGATGAGTATTCTTCGCAAGCCACCGGCCATGGAATCGATACCGGGTGTGCGCATTCTTCCACCCAATCGCAGGAATATGGGTGAGTTGACGATATCCCGCATGGTAATATTGCTGATATTTACATCTTCAAGTATACCCCCATCAACCGTTTCCAGGGCAAGACCCCGGCAATAATCAAACACACAATTGGTAATAGTGATATTCCGGAACCCCCCGCTTGATTCTGTACCAAACTTGATCCTCCCCGTCGGCCCTTCATGATCGGGAACACGTTTCCATTCATTACGCTGATAGGTACCGTTATAAAAAGTACCAAGATCATACCCGCTCACCTGGCAATTGCTGATGGTCACATTTTGTGTGGGCTTACTATAGCCTAATGCGTAGGAGCTTTTCAAACAAATACCATCGTCCCAGGGGGAATTAACAGTGCAATTGGATATTCTCACGTTTGAACAACAATCGATATCCATGCCATCCCGGTTGGTGTCCATCTTCAGATTATCGATAGTAAAATTATCTACGCCTGTTGCAAGTATTCCAAAATGCCCTCCATTTAAAATAGTAAAGTCACGCAGGATAACGTTCCGGCAATTCTTCAAGGCAATGGCCTTATTACCCCAGGGTCTCCTGGCAGAAGCAAACCTCACCAGTCCTTTCCCGTTAATAATACCGCTTCCGGTAATAGATATATTGGAAAGGTTCTCGCCCCAGATCAAACTATTGTGCCAGTGGCTATGGCCATAATCCTGGTATTGATCAGAAGGATTTGGTTCTGCCTCATCATATTTTCCATTGGCAGAAGAATCGGCAGCCAATAATACAGAACCTGCATCAAAGAAAAGGGTAATATCATTTTTTAAATGGATAGAATAACTCAGGTAAGTGCCAGCCGGGAAATAAACAGTACCACCACCATTGACCGCTGCAGCCTCAATGGCGCTATTGATGGCCCTGGTATCTGCAATTTTGCCATCGCCGGTTGCGCCGAAGGATCTTATATTATAAAACACGTTTCCGGTAACCGGTCCGGAGAAACATAGAAGGCAGGAAAGTATAAACGCAAGCAATAAGCTTACATGCCGGAGCAGGAAATTTTTCTTTTTCATATAGCTGGTTCTTCCCGTAAATTGATCTAAAATAAAGAAGACACCATAAAATATCATCCTGACCTCACCTGTTGTATTTTTGCCATGGCTTACCACCCGGAACAGGCTTGCGAGGTTAATCTATCTTCTCTCAAAAAAATTGTATGAAATACAGGATCGCAATTGTATTTTTCAGTATGACTGCCGGCTTACTGCCGATTACCGGTTGTCATATAACCAGGTCAACGGTAAATAACGACTTTGTTTCCATCTTCAATGGAAAAACACTGGATGGATGGGATGGCGATTCTGCTTACTGGCGTGTTGAAAACGGAACATTGGTTGGCGAAGTAACCCCGCAGACGATCCTGAAACGAAATACATTCATTATCTGGAAAGGTGGAACACCTGCCGATTTCGAATTAATAGTTGAATATCGTATTTCCTCCAAAGGCAATAGTGGCGTGAATTACCGGAGCACCACTATCGACTCATTATCCTATGCATTGAAAGGTTATCAGGCAGATCTTGACGGAAAAGATAAATATGGCGATGGATTTCCCCGTCATACGGGTCAGAATTATGAAGAGAGAGGCCGGCAATTCCTGGCTACCCGCGGACAACGGGTGATCATTGAACCCGGACAAAAACCAAAAGTTGTTGACAGCTTAGGCAGTAAAGAAGAATTGCTGAGCAGTCTTCATTATGATGATTGGAATGAACTTCATCTCGTTGTGAAAGGAAATAACATGAAACATTTCATCAATGGCAGGTTGATGAGCGAAGTAACAGATAATGATACCGGGAACAGGAAATTGAACGGGCTTATCGGTGTGCAGGTACATGTAGGACCACCGATGAAAATAGAATACAGAAATTTCCGGTTAAAGATATTATAATGAACCCGCTGAAATATCACTGTCTGCTGCCGGTTATTTATTTTTTTCCTTTTTCTTATCCGCTTCTTCCTTCGACTCTTCATTATTTTTTTCCACCTCTTCTTTTACATCCTGTACCAATGAAGAGACCGGCCCCTCCATATGTTCCTGTGGATCAGTGCTCTTCTTTTTCTTATCGGTATCAATCTTTTGCTGATCTTGTTTCTTTTCCATAATTCACGTTTACGAATGGAATCAAATTCCGGGCCGTAAAAATAGATGACTATTACTATCAGGATCAAAATCATATATTTGAATCTCTCAGCACCACCACTAAACCACCAACTATGATTTCGCTGGAAGCCACGCTTGACAGCCTGTTGAATTTTTTTGGCAAATTCTTCCGGACCTTATGGGATTCATTAGTGTTCCCGTTCCGGTTTTTAAACAATCTTTCCGTTAATGAAAAGAAGTACCTGTCTTATAAAGTATACCTGTTCCTGGGTGTATTTATCAGTTATCTTTTTTACGTAACTGATAAGTCTGTATGGGTTTTCGCTCCACAGCTCGATGATTACAAGAAAACCTTTGCCGATTTCAGCCGTCTTTCTGTTGCAGAAATGATATTACGCGCTGCACCGCTTTGCGGTCTTGTCTATCTTGTTGTATTGATCCTGACAAGATTGAGCTTTATAAAAAAAGCCTGGCGCAGCCTGGTAGTGAAGTCGATCATCACCTGGTACTCATCCGTCCTTTTATTACGCTGCACTGTATTCATATTCATCATGCTTATCGAAGCGCTGTTTAATGACACCACCGGCCCCTGGAGAAATAAAGAATCTTTAATTCGTATTATTGGACCATACCTTGAACCTGCACTGGTGATTTATTTTGCTGTTGGAGCTATCGCCCCGTTCCGGGGGATTATACAACGCTTTTATGGATATAATAAAGAATTGCTGATCAAATTCCTGTCAACTCTTATTGCCACCGGTATTGTTTTTATGTTGCTGTTCCAACCTTTCTATATAATCGACAAGGCCAGCGAATGGTTTAACCTGGAACCCAAAAAAGATATTTCACTGGAAAGACTACGGTTATACAATTATCTTCCGCAGGATAGTGCGATTACCATTAGCAGCCAGGTAAAAAAAGATTCTGTAACATTGAGATGCAGTGTATTGGTCGTCAATAATGAGAACAAGACTTATTATGCCAGTCGCCAGGCCGAATGGCAGATGGCTATACAAATGAAACATGCCGATACAAGCTGCGGCATCACCAATGAATTACCATTGAACTTTAAAGTAGAACAATGGTATGACAATGAAATGAAACCTGTATTATTTATAGAACCAGGCGATAAAAAGATCTTTTCCCTCGCAGCCAAAACCAGTGTTACCAACCTGCAACTATTCCGTAATAATATGACAGACACCTGCCAGGAAGTAGTCATAAAAACGCCGTTACTTCAATTTTATAAAGATACCGGCATAAGCCCTGAACCGGGAACCATTACCTGGGAACAGCCGGTGCAAGTAATTTTCAAATAATTACCTGTACTTGTAGAAGTTCAGGAACCCAAGTCTTGCACTCACTTTATGGATCCATTCGCGTGTCATCAGTTCATGACCCGGAACTGTAGGATGTATACCATCCCATATCCAGTAATCGATCGGCGCTTTCTTTGTTCCTTTTTCAAAAGCAGCCGGATAGTCTGCTACGATCGCATTAAATTCAGTAGCGAGCTTTTTAACGCGTACGCTGATCTTTTGTATGGTATCGGCATATCTTTTTGCATTTTCTTTTACCCGGGCCATCTCATACACAAAAGGCAGACCGAGTACAAATAATAGTTCCGGGTTAGCCTGTTTGCTCTGTATTAATATATCACGATAAACGGTTTCATACGAATCGATATCGGCTTCTTCGATCACCGGCTTATTCATCATGCCAGAAACATCATTGATCCCCACCAAAATACTCAATACATCAGGTTTAAGATCCAATGCATCTTCCTTCCATCTTTTTTGCAGATCGGTTACTTTATTACCACTGACGCCCCTGTTATAAAATATATGACCGGATGAAGCGAAATCAGCGCCTACCCGGCTGGCAACAGAAAAAGCATACCCATGCCCCATGATATGATTTGGATCTTTGCTCCGGCCCCGGTTGCCATCGGTAATAGAATCACCCTGGAATAAGAACACAAGGCTTTTATCATCTTTTTCTCCGTATTGTTTATCCTGCCCGGCGGCTGAAGTTTTATTGATACCTGTTAATGCTGTCGCACCTGCTAAAGCAGAGATTTTTAAAAATGATCTGCGTGATGAAGAGTTCATGGTTGTATATAAAGATTGTCCGGGTTATAAAAGATGAATATACTAAGAGTTTGCTTTGAGAGGAACAGCAGCACACGGATAGATGTGGAGAGACGGATCAGAATGGGATTGCTAGTGTCTCTGAAGAGCGTTGCGAAACAGTGTATCTGCACTTCGGTCTGCAGACCCTGTGTCCCCGCGGGGTCTTGCGAAGCAGAGACAGTGTCCACGCGGTGGTCTGGCGCAGCCGACCCCGCGGAGCGGAGTATTCTTATCGCAGGAATATCGCTATTCAGCAGGGTCGGCTTCGCCAGACCCTGATGGGACGACAAAACCATACACAAAAAAGTGGCTGGTATTCCACTAAGAATAGTAAATACGAACCACCTGAATTGCTAACTTATTGTCTGCTCTTCATCAATAAGTGTCTTCCTGTGTTTGCTTGCATTATTTTTTCAAAATATAATAACCATATGGCGCTATCGAAAGTGTATTGCCAAGAGCAACTGTTCCTCCATTCATAGCATCCGTCCAGTTGCTATTAGCCAGCGCTGCCGGAACTGCATACGAAATCGTATTGTTCCTGAAATTGGATATAACCAATACTTTTTCTCCATTCAGTTCTTTAGTAAAAGCACATATATCCGCTGTACTGTACGAAGTCAGCACACCTCTTCTTACCGCCGCACTGCTGTTTCTGAAAGCAATCACTTTCTTGTATTCTGCTGTCACATCAGGATTGATGCTCCAGTCGATCGTAGTGGTGGTAAACGGGAACGCAAGGCGGATCGGCGTCGCAACCTCCTGCCCGTTATAGATCATCGGCACACTTTTCATATAACTCACTACGATAAATGCTGCCATCGATCCTTTTTTTCCGCCAAATAATTCCAATGGCGTACCATCCGAACTATTCACATCATGATTGGTGATATAACGGACGATCTGCTGCCCATTGGAAGAATTGGTATAATCCGTCACATTTAAATTATCGATAGACTGGGCCGGTTGATTATTGCCAAATACGGTTTTTAACTGGTCATAAAATCCAAAACCAAAATTGTAATCAAATCCTGCTGTATAATTAGCGGTCCTTCCTCCTTCCGCCAGCAATAATAATTTATGACTATGAATATTGCGCAGCGTATCGATGGCCTGTTTCCAGAAATCGACAGGTGTGCCATCAGCATAATCACAACGGAACCCATCAATATTAGCGGTCAATACCCAATACTTCATCGCGCGGATCATCGCCTGCCGCATATCTGCATTGGTAAAATTCAATTGCGCCACATCGTTCCAGCCTGTATTCGGCGGACTGATCACATTTCCCGACGCATCCTGCATATACCAATCCTTATGCGCACTCATCCAAACATTATCCCAGGAAGTATGATTCGCTACCCAGTCAATGATCACACTCATATTCTTTGCATGTGCAGTTTCTACCAGCGCGCGCAGATCATCGAGCGTACCAAATTCAGGATTGATCGCTGTATAATTTCTCACACAATACGGCGAGTTGATCGCATTCAATACCCCCACAGGAAATACAGGCATCAGGTAAATCACATTTGCACCCAGCGCTTTGATAGAATCCAACCGGGCCGTGACACCCGCAAAGTTTCCCTGCTGGCTGAACACACGCATATTCACCTGGTAAATTACCGCATCCTGCCGTTCACTGACATTTGAAAAAGGAGTACTGTATTGTGGTACATTCAATGAATCGGTAATGGTTACCACGGGAGGCGTAAACGGTTCCAGGTGATCCTTGCTGCTGCAACCAGCGATCCACCACGCAAACAGTATGGATAAAAAATACATGCTGACTTTCATTATTTTATTAAACATTTAAATAGCTACTCTCGATCGATCTAATTCTTATGCAGTGTATAGGTATAATGCTGCGATACATGCAAATCGAGTGTTATGGTGTAATTACCCGAAGAAGGCACCGACAGGTTCCATAAACCTGGCGTATAACCTAAAAAGGGATTATCGGCATATACCAGTTGCTGTGTAGTGGGATCGATACCAAAATCGATCGCCCATGCATTATTCGCCCTGAATTTGAATGAACCCGCTGACACCATATCACAGGTAATGTTCCATACCTGGTTGGTTTCATCATACGTCATTGGTGTATCATTGTTCCATCCTCCGGGTGTGGCATCACCGATAATACTCCAGGTAGTTTTGGTAGCTGTCCATTTATTGGTATTAAGATCAGCTGTCAACTGGTAATAACCACCATCCGGTACATTTAACCCGCCGGCCAATCCATCTGTACTGAAATTGCCATTTCCACCATCACCATAATTGATATGATCCCAATCCGGTGCGCTCGTGTATTTGAAATATTTAATGCCGCTACCGGGCATGTATACATATGCTTCATACATACCAGGTCTTCCGTCTACCGGGTTTAATAAAGGAGCTGCGCCCGGATTCCATCCCTGGTAGTCCCCCGGTATGTATAAATTCAAACTATATGGTGTCATTTTTACCAGTACCGCTTTGGTGTATACAGGTGCAATGGAGGAAACCGAGCCGTTGTATTGCGGCACTTCCGCCTTGATCCGTACCACGATATCATGCGCCGTACCTGCTGCAAGACCCATCGTGTTCAACACACTGTTGATGTCTTTCACTACGAAAGCATAACTCGTGATATTATTACCGGCCACATAACTTTTAGCATGCGACCATCCGTTCGCACCGCTGGTATCTGCAGGCAGATCGAGTTGCAGCGTGTATTTGACCACGGGTTTTTCGCCAAATGCAGCTACCGACCAGTTGAAAGTAACAGCATTGTTGTTTTCATTCGCTTGTGTCAGTACCACGTTACCGGAAGAAGCAGCGAGTTCAGCGCCGGTGTATTTTCCATCTTCGATAAAATACTGATGCCCTTCTTTTTTGCAGGATAGCATGCCGGCAAGAAGAAACAGTATAGAGGTAAACAAATAAATTCCTTTACGCATATCATTAGTTTTAAAATGATCCGATCAATAACCGGGGTTTTGCACCAGGTTGGTATTTGCAATAATTTCTGCCGATGGTATCGGGTAAATATTATAATGAGCATCAGCACCCGTCCCTGCTGCAGCGCCTGCCTTCCAGGGCCAGAGATAAGTGGCGGAAGTAAATTTTCCGTAACGGATAAGGTCCGTACGACGGAAGCCTTCCCAATAGAGTTCACGCTGTCTTTCATTCAATATATCATCGACAGAAAAACTGCTGACATTTCCATTGGTATTGCCATATCCTCTTTCGCGAAGTTTATTGAAGTACAGTAAAGCCGTGGCATCACTGCCACCGGTACCACCCCGTTTTACGGATTCGATATAGATAAGATACATTTCAGCCAACCGGAACAAGGGAAAATCCGTATTCACCAATACTCCATTCGGTGAATACGGAATTGTACCATCGGAAGCCTTTACATTGCTGAATTTGCTCACGCCGATTCCATCTTCAAACGTCAACGCGTTATTGATCTCCAGTGCTCCTTGTCCGAATAAAGCTCTTTTATCGGCATTGCCGCTATAATCACCAAATACCTGCGGTAAATTTTTGGTAGCACGATTCCCCCTCCAGCCACCACCGGGTATGCCTGATGCATTGTTATCTGCTACATTGGTACCATGCGCCGAACAAATAAGAAAGGTGGTGCCGCCAAAGTTTTGCGAATTGGTAG
>CAMLGR010000187.1 GCA_946479615.1 uncultured Bacteroidota bacterium
AACACCAGGGATAATGCGAATAAAGATGTAATTGTAAATATCTTTTTCATGTTACATGGTTTTTAAAATGAACTATTCATGTTCAGGGTTTCTTATACATAAGATGCAAACAAGAGGCAAGGGTTTGATGAGGAGATGTTAAAATCCTGGTAAGGCATTTTGCCGGTTTTAGCTGCTTTTCCCGGGGATCTGCGGATAAATAGAGTATTTACAACTGTATCATAATATGATTAACAATAGAACCAAATAGAACACGGATGAAATTGGATAAACGGATGAAAATTGATTGATCAATTATAAACCGTACAAATCCGTCCCGTCCGTGTTAACCAACAGCCGTTAAGTATTCACAACATTATTCTTATCAAAATTGATCCTTGTATGGCCCGGGATTTGTATTTTGTAGTATGAAACAACTATTAACAACGATTTTATCAATTCTTGCCGCCCTTACTATGAGCGCACAATCCAAAGAAAATTATTTATTGATCGGCACCTATACTTCTTCCGGGAAGAGCCAGGGTATTTATGTATATAAATTCAACAGCGAAACAGGAGAAGCCACTGCTGTAAGTTCAGTGGCTACCAGCAATCCTTCTTTCGTGAATATTGCCCCGGATGAAAAATATGTGTATGCTGTTCACGAAGTAGACCGGAGTGGCAAAGGAGGAGAAATTTCCTCGTTTACATTCGATAAAAAAACGGGTACATTGAAAGAGATCAACAAAGAACCTTCCGGTGGTGATCATCCCTGCTACGTTCAACCGGATAAAACCGGCCGCTGGATCTTTGTAGCGAATTATAGCAGCGGTAGTCTTTCTGTACTGCCTGTCAATAAAGAAGGCGGTCTGGGTGCACCATCTACTATCATCCAGCATACAGGTTCCGGTGCTGATCCGAAAAGACAGGAAAAGCCACACGTGCATTGCACGATGATATCACCCGATAATAAATGGCTCTATGTATCGGATCTCGGAACCGATAAAGTAAACATCTATGCGTTTGATGAAAAGACAGGAAAACTTACCGAAGGGTCGCAACCTTTTTATACTGCAGCGCCAGGTGCGGGCCCACGTCATTTTGTTTTTCATCCCAATGGCAAATATGCTTACCTGATAGAAGAACTGGGTGGAAATGTGGTGACATTCAGTTATGATAAAAGTAACGGTCACCTGAAACAATTGCAACGCATTACTGCGATCAAGGAAGGGGAAAAAGGATATGCAGGCAGCGCGGACATTCATGTTTCTCCCGATGGAAAATTCCTTTATGCCACCAATCGCGGTGATTTCAATACGATTGCTTCTTACAAAGTGGATCCTGCTACGGGTTTGCTCACTTCCCTGGGTTATCAACCGGTAATGGGCAAAGCTCCGCGCAATTTCAATTTTGACCCCAGCAGTAATTTCGTACTGATCGCTAACCAGGACAGCGATGATATTACTATTTTCAAAAGAGATAAAACTACCGGCGCATTAACAGATACCGGGAAAAAAATAAGTGTAGGAATGCCGGTCTGCCTGAAATGGATATCTATGTGAAAACCTATGTTTCTATGATCCTATGTGGTAAAGAAAAACTTTCGGGGTTGATACTATCTCATAAAAGACGAGCGTAATTTTACCACATAGGATCATAGAAACATAGGTTTCACATAGGAGGACTTACAGCGGGCTATTTGATTTCAGGAAAATGCAGTTATTCGTTCATGGGCAGTGTGAAGGAAAACGTGCTTCCCTCTCCTTCCGTACTTTCTACAAACATGCGTCCGCCATTCTTGGCCAGGAATTCTTTGCATAGCATCAGCCCCAGGCCGGTACCGGATTCGTTGGCTGTGCCTTTGGTAGTGAAGAAATTATTCTCGTTGATCTTTTGAAGCGTTTCAATGTCCATTCCACGGCCCGTATCTTTTACACAGACCTCCACAAAGGAATCGGACTGGTGTGCCTCTACAGACACACAACCGCCCTGCATGGTGAATTTAATGGCGTTGGATAACAGGTTTCTTAATACCAGGCTTAGCATGTCTTTATCCGCATAGACTTGGATGGGCTCCCTGATCCTGTTTTCCAGCTTTATCTTCTTACCTTCTGCCTGGAGACGTAATAACTGGAGTATATCCACCAGCATTTCAGAGAGTTCGATCGCCTGTGGTCTTGTATCGCTGGTTTGCATCTGGCTCTTGGCCCATTGCAGCAGGTTTTCCATCAGCCCGGCAGTATAACTGAGGTCGCTGGCTGCATCGGGGATCAGCTCCTTTACCTCGTCAGCAGTTATTTGTTGTTCGGCTGCATTATTAAAAAGATCACGCAATGCATAGACCGGCGCCCGGAGGTCATGTGAGATAATGGAGAAAAGTTTTGTCTTGAATGAATTCAATGCAGTAAGCTCGATCGTTTGTTTTTCCAGCTGATGCGCCTTATCGCTGATGATCGCATTCTTTTGTTCTACCTGCAGGTTCACACTTTTTAATTCTTCATTCTTTTGCAGGATATATGCCTGGTAACCGGCATTCTCTTTCATGATAAGATATAAACCATAAAATATAAAAATGATCGCTACCAACTGGTTGAAAAAATAAAAGCCGGGGCTTGCGGTCTCCAGCTGAAATGAATAATTTTTGATAACAACCGCCAGCATGAAATAGCTGATCATGGAAAAACTCACTGAAAAGATCATATGACTGATCTCTTTCAAAAAGAACACTGCGAGAATGCCATACATCACGAAATAAAGCTCCATCCCGAGATTCATTCCATCCAAATAGATCAGGCAGGTAAAGAACGGATACAGGATAAAATAAGTAAGCAAAGCAGCGGTATAATGTTTTGTGGCATTGCACATCAAAACCAGGGTGCTTACAAATACGGGCGCCAGGGAAAGAAGTAAGGAAACAGAAGAGATATTATTGTAACGTAACAATTCCATGAACGGGATGATCAGGCAGGTAATAAAATGAAGGATATTGATCTGGTTGAGCAGCCGCAGTCTTCTTTTTTCTGATTCTTCCATTTCTTCCGTCACACCCAATGAGCAGATACGTGTATGCAGCCGGATGATCCTTTCGCGGAACAGTTCCAGGTTGAAGCGTAAGTTTCTTGAAGAAGAGCCGAGAAAGCGGTTGGCAGAACGGGATGCTTTTTTGATGCGCCTGCTTAAGAATATACCTGCAGAGGAAACCGATCTTGACAGATTATCTACCCCGGTTTGGGTACGATCCACAAGAGCAGCAGCACTAAATAACCTGAACCTCTGGGGAGGTCCGTTTTTTTGATCCGCAAGTTTCATAAAGACAAATACCAGATATTGGCGCGAGGGCTAAAATAGGCCTTAACTATTGCATTGTCAACCCTGCAGGAAATAATAAAAAATTGTCTTTTGCAGAAAAAAAACGAATTAAGTAAATAATTGATTTATAAGGCCCTCAAAACTGTGATTCTCAACCTTTCAGCCTAAACGGGGCCGGATTCGTGCTTTTGCCTTGTTGAATATATTTTGACCTTTATCAATACCCTTCCGTTGCTTTTCCTGCTCCTCTTCCGGTAAATGAATGAAGTCCAGGCATCCCGTACTGCAACAACCTTCCATTTTTTCTTTGCATTCATCACATTGAATAAAGAGTAAATGACAGGCACTGTTGATACAGTTGACATGCGTATCGCAGGGCTTTCCGCATTGATGACATTTGGCGATCACATCATCGGTAATCCGTTCACCTAACCGTTCATCAAACACAAAATTCTTTCCGATAAATTTATTCGCCAGTCCTTTTTCTTTTACCTGGTTGCTATAATGAATAATGCCGCCTTCCAGGTGAAATACATTTTTGAATCCATTGTACAGCATGAAGGCTGATGCTTTTTCACAACGTATGCCACCTGTGCAATACATAATGATATTCTTGTCCTTGCTGGATTGCATCATCTCCACTGCCATAGGTAATTGCTCACGGAATGTATCGCTGGGGATCTCGAGTGCATTTTCAAAATGGCCTACTTCATATTCGTAATGATTACGCATATCGATAACGATCGTACCGGGATCGGCGGTGAGTTGATTGAATTGTTCCGCATCGACATACCTGCCTTTGTTATTCATATCAAATGCAGGATCGCTGATGCCGTCTGCCACGATCTTTTCCCTGACCTTTATATCCAGCACATAAAATGATTTGCTGTCGTCGGTGACAGCCACATTCAGGCGCAATCCATCCAGTTCTTTTATAGAATATAAATAAGATTTGAAGTTTTCGAAATTGGCGGTGGGCACATTGATCTGTGCATTGATCCCCTCCTGCGCCACATATATTCTTCCCAGCACACCCAGTTCACTGAGTTGCTTATACAGCATATTACGGAAAACGGCAGGCTCTTCAATTGTAAAATACTGGTAAAAGGACATGGTCGTCCTGGGTGTGGGATCGTTCTGAATACGTTCTTTCAGCTCCTTCCGTGAGACGCGGTTGTGTAGTGCCATCAGGTGAAATTTGATCCCGGCAGGCCGGGAAATTTAATAATTGGACAGTTGCAGGCTGCACCAAATTTCGCGGCAAAGATACTATGAAATAAGAAATAAGAGACAGAGAAATAAGGAATGAGAAAGTAAATGTAAAATCGAAAATATAGAATGTAAAATGTAAAAGGGGGTGGCCGATTATCGATCACTCCTTCTATATTTTACATTTTACATTTATTTCTTATTTCACAAAAGGATCATCATTCGCAATCTTTATCTTCCCTCCTAACAGACCGCCCAGCCCGATACGGATACCAAACTGGCTGCCCATTCCCGGCTGATAGGCATTGATAAAATCGATGCGGAATAGTTTGAAGATATTTTCTACACCCATAAATGCTTCCGCATACCAGGTATCGCTGTTCACATAAAACATATTCGAACCGGCAACAAAATACCATTTGAGCTTTTGAAATAAAGGGATCTTGTTGCTGAGCAATCCATTGAAATGATGTTCGACATGCAGCAATCCATATAACCGTTCAGCATTGCTGTATTGATAATAGGAAGCCAGTTGAAAACTATTCATATACCGTTTATTCGATAATGTCCTGTTTCCATTGAAATGCTGCAGGTCGGGGATCTCTACCCGGTTATTGTTTAAAAAACCACCTGCGCTTAACCGGTATTTGAATACACCGCGCAGTTTAAAATCGATATCATCAAACACGGTGAATTTCCATTTGTCAAAATCGACATCGCTGCCTAATAGCCTGGAAATCCCTTTTGCATATTCAAGTTGAAAGGTCGGATAAGATGATGTTACCGGCACTTTACCCCAGGGAAACTCGATATATTTCTGTCCCGGTTGCCAGCTGATAAGGAAACCGGCTTCGAGCGCCTGGTGTTTATTGAATGGGATATCCGCCAGTTCATACGGGTGATTGGGAAGTATCGTATCGTTCTTTTTGAAGAAAGAAAAATCAGTCGTATTCTCCACCGGCAACCTGTTTTCAAAAGTTGTGTATATCTGCCAGGCGATGCCATTGTCATAACGGTTGTAAAAAGTGATATCCCCAAACCAATTCTCATACAGCTTCATATAATTCTTCTTATCGAGCAGTGTGTAGGATTCATTGGTAAAAGGAGATACGGGTTCATTTTTATTAAACTGAACCAGTCTTTTTCCTCCCGATAACGTTAAGTATTGTAAGCGCGGGTATGGTTTTTTATGCTGGATAGTGAAACTGCCCCATGAGTTCAGGTGTTTATTACTGAACCCATATTGATTGTTCCAGCCGATCTTATAACTGTATTTCGATTTGACAGGACGTATCAGCAACGATTGATTGACATGCACGGAAAGACCTTCTACTGTATTATACTGTAATTTTTTCAGCAGCGGTTCGAGCCTGTAGGTTTTGATACCGGTGCTGTCAAAAAAATCGTGCGATACACCGGACCAGAATATCTTTTTTACAGTGATGGGTTTCCGGGCCGATCGCAGCGAATCGATGTTTCGTTTGGTCAGAAAGGAATCGCGCCTGATCTTACCAATACTATCCTTGAATACATAATCCCGTTTTTCATCATTTTCCAGGGCAATAGGCCGGACCCTGTTCCAGTAACCGGAATCTCTTTTATTAAATGCCGTATCGTATTTCATCAGGATACGGTTAAAATATTTTTTGGAAAATGCAGGTACCAGGTTGTAATCGGAATATACATTCACGAAATTCCCGGTGAAATCAAAACCGAATACATTGGCGGTTATATAAACGACCTGGTTTTTTGTTTTCCATATATCATTGTTCACTGGTGCATGAATCTGGCTGATGCGTAAAGTATCGATCAGTTCCAGTTGGTATGATGAAGTGGTCAGCATATCCACACTATAAATGCGCCAGTCATCTTCCACGATCTGGATGGTGCCGGAAAACAGCGGTTCGTTTTTCCGCCGGGGCGTTACGGTGATCGTATTGATCATTTTGCCATCTTCAAAAAAACTGCCTTCGTATTTATATTTATAATAACCGATCGCTCCATCTGCAATAGGAGAAACAAAACCGCGCGGATTCAGTGAATTATCAAATACCGATACATTATTCTGGTAAAAATTGATGAAGATGGGAAAACTCAATCCAAATCCTCCTCCACTCATACGCGATGAAACGACCTCGTATTTGTATTTATCCGGTTTCTTGTAGGCAACTTTTGTTACTGATTCGGATAAAAAGAGAATCCCTTTACCCGCCGAATCCAATCCATCATTGGCATCCCGTTCTACTTTCTGACCGAACATTTTCTTTGGAATTTTTCGGGAACGCAGCAATCCTTTAATATAAACTTCTGCCGAAAAAGAATCGACCTGTGTATTATAGTAATTACGTTTTTTAATCGCCTGGCGGATAATTTCGTAAGCGGGATCCTCTCCTTTTTTGACGACTACTTCTCCCAACGTAAGTTCCTGTATCGAAAGACTGAAGTTGATCTCCTGTTCGCCGGTAGCCACCGTTACTTTTTTTTCCACGCGTCCATAACCCACATATTGGCAAACCAGCGTATACTCGCCGGGAGCAAGTGTGATCGTATACTTTCCCGAACCATTGCTCGTCGTGCCGCGTGTGCTTCCCTTGATACTGACAGAGGCATACGGAAGCGGGCTGCCCTTGCTATCCGTTACCAAGCCAGTAATAGTCCCGGCCCATGAAGATAAACCCAGGCATATGCAAAGAACGAGCAGGAAAATATTTCTCATAAATAATTGATCAAACAAAAATAAATACGGGAACCTGTTCTGTATAGCAGGAAATCCTGTTAGGTGTTAAGTTTTAGATGCTAGATATGGAGAGGTTGAAGAGATGACTATTATTCACTATCCAATCGTTTTTGGTTTCACGCAGTATGCGCGGCGAAGCGACGACAGTAAGATTGTAATTGAAATCACTCAACACCTGAAACTTATCATCTAAAACCTGACAGCATTTCCTGTTATTCTTAATTCACGGTTAACTTTTCCGGAGATAGCTGCCACTCATGGCGGCAAAACCAGCTACGAGACCGCCGATAAAAGCGGTGATCAATACCAATAACAACGGATGGTTACCTATACCTAATAGTTGTGAAATGCGCGCGGAAAGAATGCTTTTATTGTTGATATCGATCCATTCTGCCAGTACAAACCACAGGATAAACAGCCCGATAAACCCTGCTACAAACGCTTTCCATGCTTTTTGATGAACAAGTATCGCTACCAGGAATGCAACTATGGCAATCGTCCACCAGGGAAAATACAAACCAGCCACAAAACCCAGCAAGGCAGTTAGTAATAGTGCAACTAAAAATTTCATACAGTATAAATTGATTCAGTTAATCATGTTTGGTTCAAATCGCAGCGGATAAATCATCCTTTTGAGAACTTCATCGTCCATTTCACTCTTTTATCGATCGCATCTGACTTTTTCATCACCCACAATGTATAATATTCCCCATTGACCCATTTATCGATAAAATTATCATAGAACCTGCTTCCGGGATTACCGCTTTGTCCGC
>CAMLGR010000188.1 GCA_946479615.1 uncultured Bacteroidota bacterium
ATCCTGATAGTGTACTGTAACAGACCTGCGTAATCTCACCACATAGGCACATAGGGACATAGGTTTCACATAGATGTCCTGTATCTTCGGTAGAGAATAAATGATCAGCCAATGAATAAGATAATCCCGCTTGTTTTTTCTTTCCTGGTGATAGCCGGCAATGCCAATGCCCAGCAACAGAACGACAGGCAACTCTGGCTCAGTTATCTTGATAAAATTGCCAAACCGGTCCTGTCATCATTGGCAGATAATAAACTCAAAGAAAATATGCAGGTTGCTTTTTCGCCTGCTATCGATAATAAGGAATCACGTTCCAAAGTCACTTACCTCGAAGCATTCGGAAGAGTGCTCAGCGGTATCTCTCCCTGGCTAAACCTGGAAGGAGGCAGTAAAGAAGAAATAGCTCTACGTGAGCAGTATCGCAAATGGACATTGAAAGCGATCTCTAATTCCGTCAATCCTGCTGCCAAAGATTATCTGAAATGGGATGGCGGCCAACCATTGGTAGATGCTTCCTTCTTCGCATTCGGATTGGTGCGCTGCCCCTGGTTATGGGATCACCTCGACACTGTCACCAGGCAACAGGTGGTTACTGCATTAAAAACCACACGTGCTACAGTGCCTGGTTACACCAACTGGATTTTATTTTCCGGTATGATCGAGGCTTTCTTTTGCAAATACGGCTATGAATATGACCAGTTGCGGATCGAATATGCCGTGCGTGAATTTATGCAGCACTGGTATACCGGCGACGGCACTTTTTCCGATGGCATGCAATATCATTACGACTATTATAATAGCTATGTCATCCAGCCTTACCTTACTACGATCATTGAAATAGCCGGTACGAAAAACCGTTCTTACCAGGGATTTGCTGAACGTCTTGACAGGATCACCAAACGCTATGCAGAGATACAGGAACGATTGATCAATACGGATGGAACATTCCCTGTCACTGGTCGCTCCATCACCTATCGCGGTGGCGCTTTTCATCATCTCGCCGATATGGCATTGCGGAAAAAACTTCCTGCTTCCCTATTGCCGGCACAGGTAAGAAGTGCTCTGACGGCTGTCATCAAAAAGACAATGGAATCGTCTTCTACGTTTACAAAAGACGGATGGTTGTCCATAGGCATGTATGGACAGCAACCGGCACTGGCCGATGCATATATCACAACAGGTAGTCTTTATCTATGTACGGTTATCTTTTTGCCATTGGGCCTGCCTGCTACCGATGATTTCTGGTCGGCTCCTGCAGCGCCCTGGACAGCCGTTAAAGTATGGACGGGACAGGATAATACAGCGGCAGATCATGCGCTGGATATGAACCGCTGATCAATCAATTCTAAAATACAGATCGATGAGATATTCTCTTGCTATCTTTTTTCTTATCAGTACCGCCATTGAAGCCGCTGCTCAAACTCCTTTGATCGCCAACCTCCCGGCGCGGAACAAACAAAGCCTGAATGGTCAATGGCAATACATTGTTGATCCCTATGAAACAGGGTTCTATAACTACAGGTGGCAGGAGCGGGCAGAGAACGATCGGGAAGCCTACTGGAACAGCGATATACCGGATAACAAGACCGATCGCAAGGAACATGGATACAATAATAAATACCTGCTGAATGTACCGGGAGACTGGAACTCGCAACAGGCAAAATTCCTGTACTACGAAGGAACGGTATGGTATAAAAAATCATTCGATACCAGGCTGCCTGCTGCCAATGAAAAACTGTTTCTTTATTTCGGAGCGGTTAATTATCGCGCCGATGTATATTTAAATGGACATAAACTGGGGATGCACAAAGGCGGGTTCAGTGCGTTCAACTTTGAAATCCCTTCCGCATGGCTGAAAGAGAAGAATAATTTTCTTGTTGTCAAAGTAGATAATAAACGTTTTAAAGATGAAATACCTACACTGAATACGGATTGGTGGAACTATGGCGGGATCACCAGGGATGTTAACCTCGTAAGGGTTCCCCAAAACTTTATTCTTGATTATGCGGTTCATTTAAAAAAAGGAACCAGCAATGAGATCGAAGTATGGGTGAAAATGGCTGGTGAAAAGCAACCGGTAACACTGGAAATACCGGAACTAAAGATCAAGCAAACTATTGCTGATGCGGATAGCAGTATCGTGAGTTTCAAAGTGCCAAACCTTGTTTTATGGTCGCCGGAGAAACCTGAATTGTATACCGTACGCCTGTCTGCTGCTGCTGATAAAGTTGAAGAGAAGATCGGGTTCCGCGATATCGAAGTAAAAGGAAAACAAATTTTGTTGAATGGACAACCTGTTTTTCTCCGCGGCATTTGTATCCACGAAGAAATTCCACAGCAGGGGAGAAGAGCATATAGTAAACAAGATGCCCTGCAATTATTGAAGCAGGCGAAAGAACTGAATGCCAACCTGGTTCGCCTGGCTCATTACCAGCATAATGAAAATATGAGCCGGACTGCCGATTCATTGGGTATATTGATCTGGTCGGAAATACCGGTTTACTGGACGATCGATTTCTCCAGTGAAGAAGTATTGGAAAAAGCAAAAGTGCAATTGACCGAAATGATCACCAGAGATCGTAACCGGGCGAGTATCATCTTATGGTCGGTGGGTAATGAAACCCCGATAAGTGAACAACGTACAACCTTCATGAGCCGGTTGATCGCAACAGCCCGGCAATTGGATAAGAGCCGCCTGATCACGGCTGCCCTCGAAGTACATAATGAAAACGGCGTACAAACCATCGATGATCCGCTGGGACAGTATACCGATATTGTTTCTGTGAATGAATACCTGGGCTGGTATGGTGGTCTGCCTTCGAATTGCCGTACTGCACAATGGGATGTGAAATATGATAAACCACTTTTCTTTAGTGAAACGGGCGCCGAATGCCTGGGTGGTTATCATGCAGACAGCCTGACCCGTTGGAGTGAAGAGTACCAGGAATGGTACTATAAAGAACAGGTAGCGATGATGAAAAGAATGCCGGATAATTTTGTGGGACTATCACCATGGATACTCAATGATTTCCGGTCGCCCCGGCGCAATAACCCTGTGTACCAGGAGGGATGGAACAACAAGGGATTATTTGATCATAAAGGAAATAAGAAAAAAGCCTTTTACATCCTGAGCGCCTACTACAAAGAAATGAAAGCCAAATACCCCTAAAACTCTGTGGTCCTCTGCGACCAATTCCTTTAAGAGAGTTTCTATTTATGAGCTAATCTCATAAATGCTTTAGCCAACAATCTTACTCCCGGAGTTATACGCAGAAGGCCGCAAAGGAGACACAGAGGGCCACAGAGGATTATATGAAAGATTCATCCTGTATAGCATCCAATCCTTTTTGATTGAGTACTACCGTAAATCCATCAACTCCCTTCTTTGCATATTGGGAAACAAAACGATCCTTATTAAGCTGCACAAGAAAACCATCCAGCTCTGCTTTTGACAATCCCACTGTTTTACTCAAGGAAGTAAAACTAAACCGTGCCGCTGCACCCGCTTCTGCATTACTGCTGATCGCATTTAAGATGGCTAACTTACTTTGGTCTGACATGAAGATAATTTATATTTTGAAGGTACTACAATAAACAAATTGTACCGTATATTTAAATCAGTAACAATCTCTTTATACAAATCAAAACAACCCCTGTGCATCGCATCATGGCAAAGAGAATCATACCTGTGCTGATCATACTTTGTTTTTCGATTACACTGATGGGTCAGAAAAGTAAGACTTCCTTCAATGTCATTGCCTTTTATACTGCTAAAAATGATCTTGCACATATCAGCTTTGTTCATGAGGCCAACAAATGGTTTCCTCAAATGGCGAAGAAATATCATTTCGTATATGATTCTACCAATGACTGGAGCAACCTGAACCCAGATTTTCTTTCCCGCTACCAGGTCGTACTATTTCTCGACACAAGACCCGAAGATTCGTTACAGCGCCTGGCATTCCAGCAATACATGGAAGCAGGTGGCGCCTGGATGGGTTTTCATTTTGCTGCTTTTGCCCTGGACAAATCAACCTATCCCAATAACTGGGACTGGTATCATGAAAAATTCCTGGGTTCAGGAGATTATGGCAGTAATACCTGGCGGCCCACCAGTGCTGTACTAAAAGTAGAAGACACTCATCATCCTGTTACCAAAAAATTACCACTTAGTTTTCGGACTGCTCCCAATGAATGGTATCGCTGGAAAAACGATCTGCGGCAAAATCCCGATATACATATATTATTATCGATTGATTCCACTTCTTTCCCATTAGGTACCGGTCCCAATCCCCATGAAATATGGCATAGTGGTTATTATCCTGTCGTATGGACCAATACCCATTATAAAATGATATATGTGAATATGGGACATAATGATATGGATTACGGTAAAACGAATGGTATCTTGTCTTCCAGCTTCAGCAGCAAAGAGCAAAACAAAATACTTATCAATAGCTTATTATGGTTAGGTCAACAAAGTAATAAATGACCCGGAGACAGCAAAAGATCAACTTTCCGGGCAAAAAATTCTACATTAAAATTGTCGAAATCAGGGTTTCCCCTGATAACTTAGCTGGAATAAATTTTGATCGGTAAGGACTTTAACCGATGAACAGGCTGACGAGGTTTCCCTTGTCAGCGACATTCATAATAGTATAATTATTGACTACGTTTTCCTGGCAATAAAGGATGATAGCCGGGTGCCATTGTAAACCGAATTAAAGCTTATGAAAAACACCAATGTTGTTTTAGCAGAGGATGATGTGGATGATGTATTGATCTTTAAACTTGCGCTGAATAAACTGCCCTTTGCGATTGAGTTAAGACATGCAGAAGATGGAAACAAACTGTTTATACTTTTAAAGGAACTCGTCCCCGATATTATATTCCTTGATATACACATGCCGTATAAAAACGGTATTGCCTGTATTATTGAGATCCGCAAAAACCAGGAATTGGATCATGTACCGGTGATCATGTATACATCGCTGAAAAATATGAATTATATCGACGAGAGTTTTTCAAATGGCGCTAATTTCTATCTTATCAAGGCCAATTCTATTCATGAACTGGCAGAAAGATTGAAACGAATATTTTCGGTGGATTGGAAGACGTATATGTATTATCCTCCCAAGACTGAATTTGTGATCGGCACCTGAATTGCAGTTTCTTCAATAGAATAAGAGCTATCGTTAACCCTATGTGTGTATTCCTATGTGGTAAAAAGCTGACTGGCGTAATCTCACCATATAGGAATACACACCTGGAGAATTTGCCCAAAACCACAACAGCGCGCGAAAACCCCACATCTTAACATATTTTTTTAAAAATATTTTCAGATGATAATCATCCATGCAGCAGCGAAGAAACTAATATATTTAAAATTAATTTAATATTATATTTGTATAATCGTTTGTATTCTTTCCCCGGTTACTTGTTTAAATAATAGGGCAATTATTTATAAGCGATAATATTTCAAATGGTTGAAGCGTAAAAAAGTTAAATAAATAAAGTTGATGGATTATCGCTATAAGTGAATCATGATTGATTAAACTCATTGCTGATACTGAATTCACCAGTGGTAATAGCCGCTTGTTACAACGCCGGCTATTGTAAAGTTGAAAATGGCACGGTAATTTTATTGAAAGTACCAATATGACAAGCCAATCATTATCCGACTTTATAGCGCAATTGCGCAGCACCGGGTTTGAATTTCCACTCCTCCAGCAATACCGTGCCGGTACCGTTTATATCATGCCTCATGCCGCCAAAGAAAATGAATGGAAAGATCTGGGCTCAGCAATGGAGGAACAATTATCATTGACCAGCTTTATCGGCAGCATACAGGATAAACTGGAAAACGAAATGGTCGTTTTCAATAACAGGTTGCTGGGTTATATCGACAACCTGCAAAAAATATTTTCCGGTTATGCTGCAGAAGGACCTTACAGTACCCGTTATTTCAACCGGATGCTGTCTACCCTCAAAGCTTTCCAGGGATTGGTGGAACTGTATAGCCAGCGTGATAAAGAACTGGTATCTGCTCTGCGCTCATTGGCATCGGGAAGAGGCACTACGAATGGTCTTTCCGGTTCTTATGCCAAAAAATTAAATGAATGTATGGAACACCGGGCCAGGTATACCAACCGGCTTCAGAAATACTACCAGGTATTTGATGATTTTCTTCACCACGAAACGGATAAGAAGCAAGGCGTACAGGTGATCACACGCTCCGAGCAATACCTGATGAACCTTACCAGCCTTGTCGGTCAGTCGCTCTATCTTTCCAGGTCTATGGAAGAAATGCTGGATGAACTGAACAGCCGTTTACTGCTGGCACAGATGCAGGTACAATATAATTAATAACGGTTTTAGTAATATAGAGTAAGGCAGCCGCGAGGCTGCCTTTTTCGTGTGCGGTATCACACAATATTGCAATAACTTTAAGTGATACATTCCGGCCATTTACTTCAAGAATACAACCATGCAAAAAACAGGATGGACCTTATTGTTCCTTTTCAGTATGCAATCAGTATTTTGCCAGGCAAAAATCGAATACGGGAATAATAAAGCGGCCGGTAACTATTACCCGGTCCGTGGCATTAATATATATACCGAACAATATGGAACCGGTAAACCGTTATTGCTTATACATGGCAATGGAGGGAGCATCCGTTCTATGGCCAGTCTTATCCCTTATTTTTCGAAACAATATAAAGTCATTGCCGTAGACAGCCGCGCACATGGTAAATCGACTGATCCCGGTGATTCCCTGAGTTTTGAAATGATGGCGGACGATAATGCGGCCCTGCTCGATCTGCTGCATATCGATTCTGCCTATGTGATCGGCTGGAGCGATGGCGGCATCATATCGCTCGTGCTGGCAATGCGGCATCCCGGCAAAGTAATCAAACTGGCTTCCACGGGCGCTAACCTCTGGCCCGATTCTACAGCGCTGATGCCTTCACTGTGGAAAGAAGAAAAAGAATACTATGATTCGATGCACACGACCGCATTTACCACTGCCAGACAAAAGAACGACTGGAAGGTGTTTATGCTGGATTGGGTGCAGCCCAATATCCCCTTGTCTGCCTTACATGACATTGTTTGCCCCTCGCTTATCATCAGTGGCGATCGCGACCTGATCAACCTCGAACATACAATACAGATCTACCGGCATATTCCTCATGCCTATCTATGGATATTACCTGATTCGGGTCATGGTACACTACAGGAACACAAAGATGAATTCAATGCCAAAGTGAATGCGTTTTTTAATAACGGGTTTCATCCCCGGTAATGCATCGATTTTACAGGATGCGGCAGGATAGCTGGCAATCGACAAGTGGATAGATTTAAACAATTTAAAATTGCCTCATGCCATATCACCGCCTGTTTGTCTGTTTTTGTTTGATCCTGTGCGCTACCTCTCTTCATGCGCAAAATGATAGCATACCTGCTTTAAAAGGAGATCTCCGTGTTCACGATCCTGTGATGATCAAACAGGGAAATACCTATTATATTTTTCATACAGGAAAAGGGATTTCCATAAAAACCTCGACAGATCGTATCACCTGGAAGAATGCAGGGCGGGTATTTGATTCTGCTTCCTTACCGGCCTGGCATAAAAGTGATATTCCCAACCAGGATGGAAGCCTCTGGGCGCCGGATATTCATTTCAGTAACGGCCTTTATCATTTATATTACTCCGTATCCGCCTGGATGAATTTTAATTCAAGCATTGGCTATGCAACCAATACCACGCTCGATAAGAACGATCCCGATTACAAATGGGTGGATCATGGGCTGGTGATCGATTTTAAGAATGGCGGCGAAAAGGTGAATGTTATCGATCCCAATATTTTTATTGATACGGATAAAAAAGAAT
>CAMLGR010000189.1 GCA_946479615.1 uncultured Bacteroidota bacterium
GGTTTTTGGTGGGTATCAGTCGGTTTTTGTTCGGGCATACCGCCCTCGGCGCCCTTAAGCCCCGAACAAAACCCTGGCAAAAGGCGAAGAAAGTCCGGGC
The DNA here is from genome assembly GCA_946479615.1 of uncultured Bacteroidota bacterium. Next base: position 101 of record CAMLGR010000189.1, read on the forward strand.
CAGGAGGGGTATTCCAGGCTGGAAGGGGTTATTTCACCCTTCCGTTTTCCAGTTGCAGGAAGTGTTTGATACAAAAGGGGCGCTTTGCGGCATAATGAGTGACGTAGATCAATGTTTTCCCCGGTAATGCACACACGGCATCGATCAGCCGGATCAGGCTGTCTTCTGTTTCTTCATCCAGTCCCTGGCAGGGTTCATCCAATACCAGCAGCGGCGGATTTTTTATCAACGCCCTTCCCAATAATACCACGCGTTGCTGCCCGGCAGATAATTCCTGCAATCTTTTGCGCGCAAAGGAACAGATATCCAGCGCTTCCATCCATTGATATACCAATTGAACCTGCTCTTCCGATAATTGCCGGAACAACCCTATCGTATCAAATAAGCCGGATGCCACAACTTCAAAACAGGTACAACTATAATCGAAGTAAAGATGTAGTTCAGGAGACAGGAATCCTGTTTTCTTTTTTATATCCCAGATACTTTCGCCACTTCCTCTTCTGCGGTCGAAAAGATAGATCTCGTTGGCGTATGCCTGCGGATTGTCTGCCGTGACAAGACTTAACAAAGTGGATTTACCGGCACCATTCGCACCCGATAATAGCCACTTCTCTCCTTTCTTTACTTCCCAGTTGATGTCCTGTAATATTTTCTTATCTCCATATTGCACATTCACATGATCCATCCGCAGCACGGTATCGAATTCATACTCATCCTGTGAGACGGGAAATGATGTATGGACGAACTGATTCTCCCTGCCGGTTTGATTTTCTTTTTTATTTTTTTCAAATTCCTTCCGGTCGAGGAATTGATGCCGCCCTTCTTTTTCAAGCAGGATCACCCGGTTGATGCAGCCGGGTATTTCACCAGTACCCGTCACAACAATGATCAATATCGTTTCAGCCAGCCGGTTGATAAGGGTGTGGAGATAGGCACGGGTATCGGCATCCAATCCAACAAAAGGTTGATCCAATACCAATATACCTGGATCAGATAATAATGCCTTTGCGATCTGTACTTTTTTATTTTCCCCGTTGGATAACTGGATCAATGGCTTTGATAACAGGTAACCGATCTTCATATCAGCGATAACAGCCTCCATCTTTTCCGGGATATCGCTTAAATATTCAGCTACCGTATGTGCATCACCTGCATCGAACGAATTAAAGCGTTGCTGGTAATAAAAATCCGAAGTATTGGAAAGATTTTTAAAATGATGCTGTTGTTCTACCCATACCAGGTTCCCTTCCAGTGTATAACTGATAGTACCGCTATAAAAGATCTTATTGGACAAGGCCAGCGCCAGCGTGGTTTTGCCACTGCCCGAAGGACCGGTTATCGCTAAATGATCGCCTTTATGAAGTATAAACGATATATCATTGAGAATAGTGGCGTTTCCTTTCTTCACTCCAATATGTTCCGCTCTTACTAGGATGGGATTATCAACCGAAGCAACTTCCTTCATTCTGCGTAATGGATTTATCAGTAAAATTATATCCTCTCACAAACAATAACACGAATATCTTAATTTTAGACCTCAACACACATTTATGAGAAGGATGATTATTTGCTGCCTGTTATTCTTTTTTGCATTGCCTGCATTTTCCCAAACCATTATACAACGTGATCCCGAGATCGAAAGCATGGTCAAAGAGGTTTCATCCGATTCACTGAAATCATATATCGTCAAGCTCGTTAGTTTCGGCACCCGCAATACATTAAGTACACAAACAGATCCGCGCCGTGGCATTGGCGCTGCACGTAACTGGGTGCTGAGCCGCTTCAACGAATTTGCCAAAAGCTCCAATGGCAGGATGACTGCTTTTATCGATACCACCCTGCTTCCCAAAAGCCGCCGTGTTGATACGGCTACTGTATTGGGTAATGTAGTGGCAACGTTAAAAGGAACCGATCCTGCGGATGACAGGATATTTCTTATCAGCGGTCACCTCGATAATATGCGCACCAATGTCATGGACAGAACCGGCGATGCACCCGGTGCAAACGATGATGCCAGTGGCGTTTCGGCCGTCATCGAATGCGCGCGCATTATGAGCAGGCATTCATTTCCGGCAACGATCATTTTTATAGCAGTAAGTGGTGAAGAACAGGGATTGCTCGGCGCTGAATTGATGGCTTCCCGTGCGAAAGAAAAGAACTGGAATATCGAAGCGGTGTTGAACAACGATATCGTGGGAAGTAATAACAGCAGCGAAACGAATATTATTAATAATACGCAGATCCGCGTTTTCAGCGAAGCCTTTTCCATTCTCGATACCGGTCGCGCTACACAGAATATCCGTAATCTCGGGTTGGAAAATGATGGCAAGGCACGACAACTGGCGCGTTATGTAAAAGAAACAGGCGAACGCTATGTAGACAACCTGCAGGTGGTGATGGTGTATCGCAACGATCGTTTCCTGCGTGGCGGCGATCATACACCCTATGTCAACAGGGGATATACGGCAGTGCGTATCACCGAAATGAATGAGAACTTTTACCACCAGCACCAGGATGTGCGGTTGGAAAATGGGATACAGTACGGCGACCTGGTAGAATTTATGGACTTTGAATACCTGCGAAAGAACAGTGCGATGAACCTGTGCAATCTGGCTAACCTGGCCAAGTCTGCTTCCATGCCGCAAGAGGTAAGGGTAGATACAAGAAGACTGACCAATTATACCAGTCTTAGCTGGAAAGCGCCAAAGACAGGAAAGGTAAAAGGATATTATGTGGTGATGAGGGAGACCACCAGCCCGGTCTGGCAAAAGAAAATTTTTACTACCGCTACAAGCATCGAGCTGCCTTATTCAAAAGATAATTATTTCTTCGGTATACAATCTGTCAGTGAATCCGGTAATGAAGGATTGGCGGTGGTACCGTTGCCGGCGGGCAGATGATGACTGTAGAATTTTGAATTAAAAATTATGAATGATGAATGGATGTGAATAATTGTTACATTCTGATTGCCTTATCTCATTCATAATTCATAATTCATAATTTCGCAGCATGCGCTGGACTACCAAAAAATTCGACGATCTTACTCCATCTGAACTCTACGCCATTTTACGTTTACGTACAGAAGTATTTGTAGTGGAGCAAACCTGTGTGTTCCAGGATATGGATAATAAAGACCAGCTCTCCTGGCATTTAATGGGCTGGGATAATGACTTGTTAATCGCCTATACCCGGTTGGTTCCACCCGGGGTCAGTTATGAATTTCCTTCGATTGGCCGGGTAGTCACTTCACCGGCAGCCCGGAAAACAGGGGTGGGCAAGATATTAATGGAAAGAAGTATCGGGGAAACGGCCCGGTTATTTGGCAAAAGTGCTATCCGGATCGGGGCACAGTTATACCTGAAAAAATTTTACTCTTCCTTTGGCTTTGAACAAAGCAGTGATATCTATGATGAGGACGGTATCGATCATATAGAAATGACGAGGGAGAGTGGGTGGGGAGAAGCCAGAAGCTAGTGGGTTCCCCCCCTTGCTACGAGCCATTTCCGGTTAATTCTTGTTAATAAGAAACTGGTGGATGCACTGCATCCGGGTTACTTACTTTCCCCCATTTGCCACCAGCCGTTTACTATTACCTTTCCTTATATACAACAGGCATTCTGCTCCTTTTCGTAAATCTCCGTAGTACAATGACCAAACTATCCGAATTATAGCAAGAAATCAGATCATTCATTCTCTATTATTTTTTTCCTGATATATTTTAGTCCCCGAAAACCAATAGAGAAACGTAAAATCTGATATCTATGAAACGAGTTGTACCCTTTGTACGGGCGATCGTACTATGTTTGATCCTTGCTATTTTTTCTACCAGGGCATCAGCACAATCCATCACTACAGGCGATGGCAAATTTGAAGTCGGTTTCGGCTTCGGTCCCATGTTCTTCCTGGGCGATCTGGGTGGTAGTGCCGGTGTCGGCAGACCCTTTGTAAAGGATCTTGACTTCCCGCTGACCAAAATCAGTAAAAATCTGTATGGCTGTTATTACCCGGCCGAGTGGCTTGGTTTCCGTCTTGCATTCAACCATGGAATTCTCGAAGGAGATGATTCCAAGGCTCCGGATAAAGGTGGCGCCGAAGTTGACCGTCTGTTGCGTAACCTCAGCTTTAAGTCTTCTATACTGGAAGGCTATTTAGCGGCTGAATTCTATCCCACTGTATTTTTTGAGCGTTATGACGGCCTCCAGGGAAAATTCCGTCCTTATGGTGTTGTCGGTATTGGCGCTTACAAATTCAACCCTAAAGCCAAAGATGTGGATGGCAAATGGGTAGCCTTGCAACCTCTTAGCCTCGAAGGCCAGGGATTTCCTGAATATCCTGACAGTAAGCCTTACAAGCTGACACAGATGGAAATACCGCTTGGATTCGGGTTTAAGTATTTCATCAAAGAAAACATGTATGTAGGTCTGGAAGTACTGCACCGTAAATTATTCACTGACTATGTGGATGACGTAAGTACAGGCTATATCGATCCTGCAGCGTTCAATGCGAACCTGTCTTCTTTCGATGCAGCAAAAGCACAACGATTATATTATCGCGGTAAATATGCCGGAAACCCGTCAAGTATTGACATATCTGGTTTCCAGCGCGGCGACCCTAAAGAAAATGATGCGTTCTTCTCAACGATTCTGCGTTTTGGCTGGAGATTAAATGGAGCCAACGACCCGAATACAAGAGCAAGAAGGCAGATGCGTTGCCCTGTATTCTATTAAGAATACCTGGCCACCGAGAATGATTTATTAATCCGTACCCACTATGAAACTAAAATTTACACTGCTCAGTGTTACCTGTATCGTTATAAGTATGCTGGTAACCACGCCTTCCATCGCCACTGAAAAGAAATTCAACGAAGGTGGTGACAAGGAAAAAACAGAAACTGGTAAAAAACAAGCTAAAAAAACCAGCTTGCAATCTTCCCGTAACAACACGGCCGTCAAGATCTATCCCGACATCCTTAAAAGAAGTATGCACGTGGTAGCGAAAGAAAACGACGGAAAGGAAATTGACTTCTTCGTCTTCGACCTGGAAGGCACTTTACTCAACCATTATAAAATGGTAAGTGGTGACCGCAAAGAGATCGATGGGTTGCAAAGGGGTAAATATGTTTATCACGTATTCGCCGGTGATGAGGAAACAGCTACCGGTGGATTTGAAATACGTTAACTCATTTAATGCTGTTCCAATAAGTGGCAGAGAGCTTAATAGAATCTAATACCCTGGTTGATCAAACCTGATCCGTTCTCTATTGGTACTCTCATTTGTATAAATTTTATTAAACACTCTCTGCCCCGCTTATTGGACTTTTGAAGCTTTGACCTTTCCGGCAAAGCTTTTTTGTTTCCAGATGGGTTTATTAACACGTTCAACACATTAATATATATGTTTTTTATTTTTTGAAAAACTATCTTATTTTAGGTTTCCTTTACCCGTAGAAGCTATTACCCGGATTATATTCCAGGGGCGGATGCCGAAAAGCCAAACGAGTAGGCAGAACAAAACCAACATTATTTTTTATGGAACAGATGAATTTTCACAAACAAAAGCTTTATGCGTTGATCGTAGCCGGTGTGGGCCTGATTAGTTGCTTTTTGCCATGGTGGTCACTTAGTTTTGGACCGTTTGGAAGCTATTCGGTAAATGGGATGCATGATCTGGGGATCATTACCTTCCTGGGTTTTATCGGCGCAGGTGTATTTACATTTTTAGGTGATAAAGCCAAGCCTTTTGAAGGGCAGTTCAAATTGATTGCTGCAGGATGTTTTGCAGGAGCTGCTTTATTTGCGCTTATCCAATTTCTTCGCGTTACTACCGGCGCTTCTTTTGGAATATGGCTTGCAATATTAGCAGGTATAGGAGGAGCAGTAATTGTATATGTATTAAAACCAGAACAACTGGATAAAAAACCGCCAACACCCCCTACCCCCCCTACTGTTTAAATAAGAAATAAGGAACAAAAAATAAGGAATGAGAAAGTAACAGTTTGCAGATACTTTCTCATTCCTTATTTTTTGTTCCTTATTTCTTATTCCAGCTACATCTCCATCTTCAAAAACTCTCCCGTAAAACTTTCTTTATTCTTCAGCAACTCTTCCGGTGTTCCTTCAAATAAGACCTTTCCGCCGCCATCACCACCTTCAGGACCGAGATCGATGATATGATCCGCTACCTTGATAACATCCATATTGTGCTCGATCACCAATACCGTATTTCCCCTGTCCACCAGTTTATTCAATACATCCAGCAAATGCCGGATATCTTCAAAATGTAAACCCGTAGTAGGCTCATCCAATATATAGAATGTTTTACCCGTATCTCTTTTGGCAAGTTCGGTCGATAATTTTACGCGTTGCGCTTCTCCCCCGCTTAATGTAACGGCTGATTGCCCCAGTGTGATATAACCCAGTCCTACTTCTTCCAGCACTTTTATTTTCCTGTACAGGTAAGGTACCGGCTGGAAAAATTCCACCGCTTCTTCTACCGTCATTTCCAATACATCTGCAATGGATTTTCCCTTGTAACGGATCTCGAGCGTTTCGCGGTTATATCGTTTCCCATTGCATTTCTCACAATGCACATATACATCGGGCAGGAAATTCATTTCAATCACCCGCATACCACCACCTTCACAAACTTCACAACGGCCACTTTTTACATTGAATGAAAAACGTCCTGCGGTATAGCCACGGATCTTTGCTTCCGGTATGGAAGCAAACAAAGTCCTGATCTCGGTAAAGAACCCGCAATAAGTAGCGGGATTGCTCCGGGGAGTACGCCCGATCGGCGACTGGTCTATCTCAATCACTTTATCGATATGATCAAGTCCTTTGATGTTTTTATATTCCAACGGGCTCACCCTTGATCCGTACACGTGCGTAGATAGTATCGGGTATAATGTTTCATTGATCAATGTCGATTTACCGCTTCCGCTGACACCGGTCACAACGATCAATTCCCCCAATGGGAATTTCACATCCATGCCTCGCAGGTTGTTTCCTTTTGCTCCTTTCAGTTCCAGGAATTTTCCATTGCCCTTTCTTCTTTCTGCCGGTACTTCGATCTTTTTGATGCCATTGAGATAATCGGAGGTCAGCGTATTTAATTTCAATAATTCTTTTGGCTTTCCCTGTGCTACGATCCTTCCGCCATGATGGCCGGCTTTGGGACCGATATCAATTAAATAATCGGCAGCCAGCATAATATCTTTATCATGTTCCACTACCAGCACACTGTTACCGATATCGCGCAGGTTTTTCAGGGCCGTGATCAGCCGGTGATTATCACGCTGGTGAAGACCGATGGATGGCTCATCCAGTATATAAGTAATACCCTGCAACTGCGAACCGATCTGTGTGGCCAGGCGTATCCGCTGCGATTCACCGCCACTTAATGTTTTGGAAGGACGATTCAATGAAAGATAAGTAAGACCCACATCCAGCAAAAAACTCAGGCGCTCACGGATCTCTTTCAATACATCTTTACCGATTGTTTTTTGTTTATTGCTTATTCTTAATTCAATGCCATCGAGCCAGGCGGCCAGGTTATCCAGGTTCATATCGCTGAGTTCGGCGATATTTCTATCATCCACCTTGAACCAAAGACTTTCTTTTTTCAACCTGGCGCCGCCGCAGCTTTCACAGGGTTTCAGTTGCATATAACTTTCTGCCCAATCTCTTAATCCTTCGCTGTGCCCGTTGTTGAACCAGCGGCGAAGCATATTGATGATCCCTTCATACGGCGCAGCAGGATCAAACTTTACATTTTCG
>CAMLGR010000190.1 GCA_946479615.1 uncultured Bacteroidota bacterium
AGAAAGTACTGTAGATGACTGGCGTAATTTTCACCACATAGGCACATAGGAACATAGGTTTCACATAGAGTGCATTCAATACCTAAAACCATCTCTACAGCCCGTTGCTATCATCAAGCGAGCTTACCAAACTAAGAATATCCATGAAATTGCCCGGAGCGGGGGCGAGTGTGGAAGAAGCGATCTTGGCCTGCCATTTTTTTAACTGGTCCTTGCAATCGGGATCCTGTTCTTCACCGGATACACAACACACCAGGTTGCCCCATTTCTTTGACATGCGGATGAATTTGCCTTCCGGCGTCATCAGCATGATATAACGATCGGCAATAGCAGGTACATGATCTTCGTAGGCATAAATAGGATTGCTGCTGATATCTGTTGTGCTTTCCTCGCTGCTGTAAAGAGCAGATGAAATGCCATCGGCTTCAATCCTCTGCGGGTGTGTTCTTACTGGTTGTGATGATTCAATTGTTGTTGTATGTTCCGTATCTGCAGGAGAGATGACGGTAGTGCCAGCGTCTTTACGGATCACAGGTGGGTTGGAAATAGTTTTTTTCTCCGCGCCTGCACTGTTGGTAACAGATGCTTTGGCGATATCGGTAACACCCGGTTGATTATTGCCCGCTACCCATTTGGTTATTCCGAAAGCGACAAGACCAATTACAACTGCCGCTGCTGCATAGCGGTAAAAGCTATTCGCTTTTTTGCGCATCGGAACTACTTTCGGACCGGCTTCTTCATCGAGTGATGAATTGATCTGCTCCCATACAAATGGGGGAGGAGCCAGTTCCATATTATACAGTTTGGAAGGGAATTCAGCGGTGTCTTCTGTTTCGTCAAGGGCAGCGGCGATCTTGTCCCAGACAATGGGCGGGGGATTGACTTCGTAGTTATTCAGTCTATGTTGTAAGCGGCTGCTCATTTCTTCACTCCTGTATTTGCTTTTTCGTCGAGGAACTTTTTAACCATTTCCTGTAATATCACTTTAGCCCTGGAAAGTTGTGATTTACTGGTGCCTTCACTGATATTCAGTATATCGCCGATCTCCTTGTGAGTGTATCCTTCTACCACGTACATATTAAACACGGTGCGGTAACCAGGCGATAACTGCTGTACCAGGTCCAGGATATCCCTTTCGGCGAGGTTGTCGAGTACCGACAGGTAATTGCCTTCCATGGTACCTTCTTCTTTTTCCGTTACCGGCTGAAGGTATTTTTTGCGGCGGAAATGCTCGATTGCCGTATTGACGAATATCCGCCTGATCCAGCCTTCAAAAGAGCCCTCGCTGCGGAACGTTTCCAGTTTCTTGAAAATCTTTATAAAACCTTCTTGCAGAATGTCCTGTGCTTCTTCAGACGTGCCTGCGTACCGGAGGCAGACAGCATACATGCGGGGAGAAAATCGGCGATACAATTCTTCCTGCATGCGCCGGTCACCATTGATACACCCATGGATTAAGTCGCTTTCAGAGATACTATGGTTGCTTGGTTCGTTCAATTTTCAGTTTTTACCCGGGAATGGTTTCCTCGTGCCCATGCTGGACAAAAATGCGACCAGTTTTTCGATGGCTTTTGCCCGGTGGCTGATCCGTTCTTTTTCCGCCAGCCCCATTTCGGCAAAGGTTTGCTGGTATCCTTCCGGTACAAATACGGGGTCATATCCAAACCCCTGGCTACCTTTTCTTTCCCGGATGATCTTTCCGTTACAAATCCCTTCAAACAGGGTTTCGCGGCCATCGATGATCAGTGATATCACCGTTCTGAAACGGGCGCTGGTATCTGTTTTGTCCTGCAGGTTCTGCAATAGTTTATCGATATTATCACCGGGGGATCTTGTTTCACCTGCATACCTCGCACTTTTTACACCGGGTTCGCCGCCCAGGGCAGCTACTTCCAGCCCGGTATCTTCACTGAAACAATTGGTGCCGGTCATTTTAAAGATCGTCATTGATTTTTCAGTGGCGTTTGCTTCCAGTGTATCGTGAGGTTCCGGTATATCGATATCGATGCCCGCTTCCTTCAGGGTAAGCAATTCGAACTGGTCGCCAATCATTGGCCGCACCTCATCTACTTTGTGCTGGTTGTTGGTGGCGAAAATCAATTTCATGCCGACAAGATACAATGAAAATCAGATACCAAAAATGCGGCGGAGGCAAACCCATAATTTACTTTTCAATAAATTATCCTGGCGGCATTCTTCCAATACAGGAGCATATAAAAATGTGCAGCCGGCCACGGGCTGAACCTGGAAAGCAGGGAAGTCGACCGGTAATCCGAAACTGACAGGATCGATGCCAAACAACAGAACGATTCTGCTTTTAAAATGACCGGTGTATTTTTTATAACTATGACCGGGAGTATTTGCAATATTAATGATAGCGATATCGCCCATATCCAGTTTGCAGGCGGCAAGTATATTAGTAAGAAAATTCAGTTCTTCATCGGGCAAATGGGTGATGCCGGTATAGTTGACGGCAACGAGTATATTCTTTTGATTATTTCCTAATGATTTCAAAGTGCCGGTTGCCTCAGTGGTTGCAACAGGCGTTGCCGGTGGCATGTGCTTTTCCGCGGCTTCATTCGTATCTGTATCAATCAATACATTTTTATATAATGCGGCAGTAAGTGTTGACGATAATCTGATATCATTCAATCCCATCATTCATCAATTTTTGCAAATGAGTGTTAGCTTTTTTTTGCATCTTTGCCGTGCAAATTAAACTATTATGACTGAGGCTATGGACATTTTAATTACAAAGGCAAAGAGAAGCAAATTACAGGATGTAGAACTGGAGAATATTCCGTTTGGAAAATATTTTACCGATCATATGCTGGAGGCAGATTATGAAAATGGTGAATGGAAGAATGTGGAGATAAAACCTTACCAGGCTTTACAACTGGAACCCTCACTCGCGGCCCTGCATTATGGACAAGCGATCTTCGAAGGCGTTAAAGCCTACAAGGATCAATCAGGCGATGCGTATATTTTTCGTCCGGTTGAAAATTTCAAACGGTTCAACAGATCGGCAGAGCGTATGAACATGCCGGTTGTTCCCGAAGAAATATTTATGGAAGGAATGAAGCAACTGGTAGCGTTGGATAAAGACTGGATCCCTGCTAAAAAAGATCATTCACTATATATACGCCCGGTGATGTTCTCGACAGATACTGTATTGGGTGTACGTCCATCGGAAAGCTATAAATTTTTAATCCTATTGAGCCCGACGGGTCCTTATTTTGTTACACCGATGAAGATAGCCGTGGAAGAACGTTATACACGTGCAGCGCCGGGTGGGGTAGGGTTTTCCAAGAATGCCGGTAATTATGGAGGAAGTATGCTGGCGGCTACACTGGCTAAAAAAGATGGATTTGACCAGGTATTGTGGACAGATGCAGCCGAGCACAAATGGTTACAGGAAGTAGGGATGATGAATGTATTCTTTATCATTGACGGGGTGGCGGTAACGCCATCGCTGGAAGAGGGAACCATCCTCGAAGGCGTGACCAGGAGCAGTGTGATGCAGGGATTAAAGGATATGGGAGTGAAGGTGGAAGAAAGAAAGATCAGTATCGATGAAGTGGTGGAAGCCTTTAAAGCAGGCAAAGTATCCGAGGTGTTCGGAACGGGTACGGCGGCGGTCATCGCCCCGATCCGGGAACTGAACTATCATGGCTTTGCGATGGAGTTCAATACGGAAAATTATAAGATCTCTGCCGGGGTCAAGAACTGGCTGAATGATATCCGGGAAGGCCGGATAGCGGATAAGTATAAATGGATGGTAAAAGCATAGTCTTTATAATCAACTAATTAAGTCCCGGCATTTGAAAGTGCCCGGACTTTTTTTTATAAATCCTTCTTTTTTGCTGTCTCTGCGGATAAATAATCAGATGTTTTTTGGTATTTAGCCGGTGAGACGCTACCTTTGCCCTCCCAAAAATAAAGCATCACTAATGCCTACTATTCAACAATTAGTACGTAAAGGAAGACAAATCATACGGGCGAAGAGCAAATCAAGAGCCCTGGACCAGTGTCCGCAACGTCGTGGCGTGTGTACCCGTGTGTATACGACTACTCCAAAGAAACCAAACTCTGCGCTGCGTAAAGTAGCCAAGGTTCGTTTGACCAATAAGGTGGAGGTGATCGCTTATATTCCGGGTGAAGGACACAACCTGCAGGAGCACTCGATCGTATTGATCCGTGGCGGAAGGGTAAAAGATCTTCCGGGTGTACGTTATCACATCGTGCGTGGTTCACTGGATACTGCTGGTGTGAAAGACCGTAAACAAAGCCGTTCTAAATACGGTACCAAGAAAGAAAAAGCTAAAAAATAACCTGATTTAATACAAGACAGATATGCGGAAAGCACAAGCAAAAAAACTTCCTTTAGCACCAGACCCAAAGTTTAATGATAAGCTGGTTACCAGGTTTGTCAATAACCTGATGTGGGAAGGAAAGAAAAGCGGAGCCTTTATCATTTTCTATGATGCACTGGATAAAGTAGCCAAACAAACCAATGAGGATGGCTATGAAGTCTGGAAAAGGGCTTTGTCGAATGTTACTCCTGCTGTCGAAGTACGCAGCCGTCGTATCGGGGGTGCTACTTTCCAGATCCCTGCGGAAGTACGTGCTGACAGAAAGATCTCTCTTAGTATCAAATGGCTGATCCGCTACAGCCGCGACCGGAACGGACGCAGCATGGCCGATAAACTGGCTGGTGAGATCGTAGCTGCCAGTAAAGGGGAAGGCGCCGCTTTCAAGAAAAAAGAAGATACACACCGTATGGCTGAAGCTAACAAGGCTTTCGCTCACTTCAGGGTGTAAAAGATACGAGTACATTATCCATTAGCCACGTTGAGTTTCAGCGTGGTTTTTTTGTGCATATAGCCTTGAAAGCACTAGCAAAGAAACTAATGCTTTCCGGAAGCTAACACTGTTTTTCCTGTAAAACAGTATAGTCCAGTTTGATCAATTACCTGATTATTTTAAAAACTTCGTATTGGCATGAATGTAAATAATGGGGAAAATTACTAACACGAGAAACAGGCTATGAAAGTAATAGTTGAAACCTCTACTTTTGATATTTCCTTTCCGTTTTGATCTTAAACCTAAACCTATTGCTATGAAATGGAATATGCCGGTAGCGGCACTGCGCAAAGTATTCTTCATTCTCCTTTTGTCTTTAATGCATTCTTTGACAAGTAATGCGCAATCAGCCAAACCTGGTTATGCGCAGTATGATCGCTGGTGGCACCCGGTTATAAAAGCAATGGAAAAACATAGTCCTGCTGTTATCGCTTTTCCCAAACCGGGGAGCAACCTGGTTAATCTCTGTATTGTCGATACTACTTCGGATATTGCTTACTTTGTTACCATATACGGATTTATTTTTGATACCCTTCGTCTGACCCCTGAGTGGAAAAAAGAGATACAAATAGCCGGCGCCAAAGCAGATCCTTTTAAATGGTTTGACATATCCATCAATCAATACCTGCCTGTTCTCAATGATGCCAAAGAATATTTGCGGGAAAACGGCAATAATTTTCGTAAGGCAAGCTATGCCCAGCAACGGGTTTTAACACTGTCGTCTGTCAAAGAAGCTTCATCGACGCTTGCAAAACTGCTGGCCATCGAAGAATATGAAAAAGAAATCAGGGCCATCGGCATACAATTTTACTGGTACATACATTCACCTAAAGATACCAGTACGCTGAACCGGTTAGCGGAAGGGAAAAAGCCGGGCAGCCTGACTGTACATGGTACGCTGGATACAGGTTATTCGGAATTCATTAATAAAGAACAGTTTCCAGGGATCAGGAAAATCCTGCTGGAACATAGCACAGGAAATATCCGGGTATATGATTGGAAAAACCAGGTCATTGATAGTTTTTTTATCCGGAAAAATAAAGTGGTTTCGCTGGTGCAGGAAAAAGCAGATGTATTCACCATATACCGTGCCTGGCTGGAATGGAACCTGCAAAGCATCAAGACATCGCTTCCTGGCTGGCAGTACGCCGCCAACCGCGAATGGCTGAGAAACAAAAATCAGTTGTTATATGCGGGCTTTCGGGACGAAAAAAGCGCCAGGATTATATTGGTTCAGTTACAGGAAGCAAAAAACAAAGTGCTGGACAAGATACAGGAACTTACCGGTCCGGATCCCGCTTTGTTTTCGACCTTGTTGATGCATCCCCGGTATGATCGTAACAGGGAAACCAGGAGATGGGACATACAAACCTGGAATTGGCACACGGAGATCGTTTATACGAGAGGAAACAAACGATACGAACTGACGGATCATCGTGGTAATGTAATAGCCACGGTATCGGACAAAAAAACAGGAATTGATACCAATGGGGATGGAACGATAGACAGGTATGAAGCCGATATAACGAAGGCAACTGATTATTATCCGTTCGGCAGTGAAATGCCAGGCAGGAACTATAAGAAAGACAATAGCTACCGGTATGGATTTAATGGGAAGGAGAATGATAATGAGGTGAAGGGAGAAGGGAATCAGCAGGATTATGGAATGAGGATATATGATCCGAGGGTGGGAAGATTTTTAAGTGTTGATGCCATTGCAAATAGTTATCCTGAACTCACACCGTATCAGTTTGCTTCCGATAATCCTATTATGAATATAGATTTGGATGGATTAGAGGGATTAGCGGGTAATATGGCAAGTCCGGGTAAATGGCATATACCCGGCGACGCTAATGATGATGGTCATTTGACCAAACAAGAAATTAAACAGGGCGGAACGATTATGACGGTAACAGCTCTATTACCTGTTGAAGTTTTTGTAACAAAAGGATGGATAACAAAGACTTTCCTGGCTTCAGAAATTCTTGGAGCGTTTGAGCATAATGTAGCTAGAACACCAGAAGGCAGGGCTGCACAAGATATGAGAACTCGTGAAGCATTAGCGGATGCAGTCATAACTTGGGGTACAGGTAAGTTGCTGGGTATAGGAATGAGCGTGACTTCAGAAGTAGCAAAACTTGCAACAAATCGATTTAATTTTGCGAAAAATTTTTATACAACTGCTGGATATGCAGAGACAACTGCTGTTGGTGAAATTAGAGGAATAGATTTAAATGGGAAAGTATTTGAAACAATTCTTAAAAAGGGTACTAAAGTCGAACAATGGCTGAAAATTGATAGATCAACAGGTGAACTTATATCCGGCAATTATTATACCTTACCGGGGACTGATCCTTTAAAACTTGGGATAAGCCTTGAAAATCGGGTGAAAGTTACATCTGTTTTAAATGAAGACACTAAATTTTTACAAAGTACTGCCTCGGATATAAAGGATACTTGGACTATGCCGGGTAAAGTAGTGGATGTGAAAGGAGGTGGGGTTCAGTTATTTCAAGTAAAAGTAAACGCAACACCTATTAAACCATGACGGAATTTAAAAGCATTGGCATCACAGAAATTGAGATTATTGCTGATTTTTTAATACAAAATAAGAATAATGTTGAGCAGGTGACATCTATTTTAGGCGATGTTGTAGCTAATAATGGGTATGGAACTTTATTTCTAGCTCCTAAAAATCACCTGTTTAAAGTTATTACGATTAGCTTTAAAAATGACGCAGTAAATTCAGTTGGATTTGGGGGGCCTAATTTAGGACTGTCTTTAAAAGATTTATTCATTAGTTATGAAAAAAAATCTGAAGGATATGTCCCCTATGATAGTGAGTATGTTTATGTGTTCTGTCATTCGAACGTTTCAAAATACACCCTAAAAATTACATCAAAAGTAAAACTTTCAGAGAATGCTGAATTTATTAAGGATATGCCCCTTAATGATTTT
>CAMLGR010000191.1 GCA_946479615.1 uncultured Bacteroidota bacterium
TGCATTGGCGCGCACCATTTTTTTCGTTTCATGCGCCAGCATATTTATATTTTCCGTTTTTAACGGAATGATGCGGCTGAGCATCCGTTCCATCTCACTGCCATTCTTCAGCATATTATATAAAAGGAATAACATGATGGCGAGGTTGGTGATCAGGTTCGCCGTACTGTTCAGCACTCCCGGTATAAATGCCGTGAGTTTGTTCAGCGACGAACTGAGTGCATTGGAAGAAACAATCGTGAACCCGATCTTCTTTTGTATCGTATCGATCGCATGCTTGGTAGAATCCATCATTTCCTGCGGATTTGCGAGGAAGGCATTGATCTTGGGACTGATCAGTGTGACTGCCAGGAAAACCGGCAACCCGATCAGCAACAGGTAATAAATAATAAACAGGCCCGCCGACCAGCCCTTGCTCCATTTCTTATGGTACACGAGCTGAAAATAATTCGCGCGGCTAAGGATATACAGAGTGATGGCACCCAGTATTCCGGGCAGAAACAGATACAGTTCCTGGATGATAAGGACAAGCAGCAGTATGATAATAGATAGCAGAAGAACCTGTCTTATCCGGTCATTAAAAGTTGGCATACTGCAAGATAATCCAAAAAATGGGCCATATGGAACGGTAATTGTTTTTAACCTGTATGCAGCGAATCAGGCAAAAATACAAGCAGGTCACTTCTACCCCGACAGGAAAGATCATTTTCTTCAGCATACTGGCCCTTATACTGGCGGCCCTAGCCGGTGGGCTTATTTACTGGCAGATCCATAAAAAGCAGATCATCCGCAACGAACTGGAACATGCCATTCATGGAAAAAGCAACGGGTTGTACAACGTACAGTATGCATCTCTTGACCTCGATGAGATCGGCGGTTATCTTTCCATTAAACAAATGACGATCAATTACGACAGCAGCCGCTATTTGTCGATGGCGAAGCAGGATAACGCGCCTCCTATCCTGCTCAAAATTCGCCTCCCCGAGATCACCGTATCCGGCGTAAAAACCCCCAAAGCACTAATCGATAAAGAAATCGAAGGCACTAAACTGGAATTAAAAAACCCGGAGATCGAGCTTATCTATACGCTACAGGGAAAAGATTCCTCACGCAGCGTACCTGACCGGGAAATATATGAACAGATACTCGGCAATCTGAACCTGATCAGCATCGACACTGTGCTAATCAGCGGAGCGCATATCCGCACCTCACATCTGAAGACCGGCAAAACCAATATGGAGTTTACCAATGCATCCATCGAGCTATTCAATGTGCGGGTAGACAGTACCGCTGATGCCGATACCTCCCGGCTTTTCTTTGCCAAAGCCATCAATGCGGGGTGTGAAGATGCCGTGTATGCAACGGCCAGCGGCCTGTATAATTATAGAATAAAAAATATCTATCTCAACTCGGATGCAAAGACTGTAACCGCCGGCAATTTTATGGTAGATCCCAAACTGGCGGAGAATGCATTTGTAAAAAGCCTGCCGACACAGGATGACCGTTTCGATTTTTCATTAAAAGATATTACGGTAAAGAATATCGATTTTACCGGGTTGATGCAGGAAAATGTCTTTGCAGACAGCATCCTGGTCAAAGAGGCTTCCTTTAAAATATACCGTGATCTCAATATTAAAAGAGATACCAAAAACCGGGTCGGTACTTATCCCCACCAGGCAATTGCTAAAATACCCATACCGGTGAATGTTAAAAAAATCGTACTGACCAATACGTTTGTAGAATACAAAGAAAAGAATGCCATTACCAAAGAGAGTGGTAAAGTGCAGTTTCATAATGTGTATGCCGTGATCACCAATCTCACCAATAAAAAAGAACAACTGGATTCTAATAATAAAATGACAGCGGATATCACTTGCCGCTTTATGGACAAAGCACCTTTCAGGGCCACCTGGTTGTTTTATTTAGAGAACCAGCATGGACGTTTTGACCTGAACGGAAATATGGGGAGCATGGATGCAACAGATCTGAATGTATTGACGGAACCGATGGGGCCGGCCCGGATAGAAAACGGGTCGATCAAAAGCGTTTCTTTTAACCTCGCCGGCAGTGATTATTCGATGGGAGGAAGTGTGAAAGTGTTATACAATGATCTGAAGGTCGCTTTACTGGAACGGGATAAAGGATCAAAAGAAATGGATAAGAAAGCGCTGACCAGTTTTGTAGCGAATATCCTGATCAAGAATGCAAATCCCGCCGGTAAAAATAAAAATGAACGCATTGCGAATGTTACCTATAAAAGAGATACAAACCGTTCTATTTTCAACATGGCCTGGAAAACCCTTTTCCAGGGCATCAAGGAGACAGTAGGTATAAAAAAATAACGGGGAAGTGCAGGCACTCCCCCGTTTTTGGTCCCAATAAAACAGTTGGTTTTTGTTGGTTAGTCGATGACTAATTTGACCGTCCTGATATTCTTTCCATTGACATCATACAGGCCCAGTGTATAGGTACCACGGTTCATGACTGCTTCGCGGTCCATCGTTTCTACCTGGTCGTACTGTCCAATGTTGATTTTTCTTACGGCATTCAACTGGCCGTTCATGTTAAATATCTTCATGTAATACGTACCGGTCTCCATACCTGTCAGTCTTACCCTGATAATTTCATGAACAGGGTTTGGTGCAACAACCATCAGGCCCGGCAGTTTTTCGTCAAAACGGAACGATACCACGTTGGAATATACATGGCGGCTATCATTGTCGATAATATTCAGACGATAATAATTGACGCCCTGCGCCGGATGCATATCGGGGTAGTTGTATTCATTATGAGATTTGTTCTGTGCAAATACCATAGCGATCGGCTGGAAATTAACACCATCGGTACTACGTTCCAGGTCGTAACGGCTAACATTTGATTCTTCTTCCGCCTGCCAGTCCAGTTTTACAGTTTTGCCTTCCACATGACCTTTGAATGAAGTCAGCCTTGCCGGCAAAGTGATCAGGCAGGTATTGGTTTCAAACGTGTAGGCTTTTCCCAGGCCGTTATTATCAAATGTGAAATTCGTCAGGGTGCCTACTGTATTTCCCAGGTTCAGTAACCCTGAACCAAAATCAAGCGAATTGGTCGGCCCGCCTACCAGTGCGCGGTAATTATTGGCAGCACCATGATCATGAATACCTCCTGCCACACTGAAGCCAAGTAAAGAAGTAGCATTGACGCCCAATAAAGGAGATACTTCTGCAAACATACTCCAGGATGGTGTGGTCTGGTAAGTGCCGTCAGGTTTTCCTGTATAGATGTAAGCACTTCCGCCGGTTACGTTCGCGCCTATAAGAGCTACATTGGTTGACAAAGGTTCACCTACTACAATATCAGCAATACCGTCACAATTCACGTCGCGCGCATTGTCCATGCTTGCGCCATATAACAGGGACACATTCAGGTTCTGCCCGGATAACAAACTCAATACAGAAGAAGAACGTGGAGAAGACAATGCCTGGTCTGAACTAACCGGGCTGGTGAAAGCTCCTGTTTTCTTTTTAAATAAATGGATCTGTCCTGCTTTCAATCTTAATCCATTGACAACATTACTGACAACGCTGCCGGCAGGTGCACTGATCAATACATTACCATTACGAACGCCGGATGCATTTTTTACCGCTTTTATTTTGTAACCAAACAGGTTGGCGGCATTACCTAATAAGCCAGAAGAGGAGGCCTGCAGGGTAGCTCCGATGATACTACTAACGCCAGAGCCATTTCCGTAATAGACGTACGCACTTCCTCCCAGTACCTGGCCGGAGAAAATGCCACCAAGCGAGGACAAATCAAGTCCTGCAGGCGCTCCTACTACTACATCAGCGAAACCATCGTTATTGTAATCGCCAATACCTTCTACGCTGAATCCGAATAAAAGACCATTAAGGTTAGCAACGGGCAGACTAATCAGACCTAAAATCGAAGGTGTCGGAACATTCAGCTTTACTGGTGTTGTAGTAGAAAGATTATTTGAATAATAAACAAAAGCAGCTCCGCTTTGCACAGAGAGTGCAGCGATGCCCGCATAGCTGGGGCAACCGATAATAATATCTTCACGGCCATCGCCATTCAGATCGCCTGTAACACCGATAGAAAAACCATACAATGCTTTTATACTGGTATTATTCAGCAGACCTAGTACACCGGTGTTGAAATAATCATTGCCATCAAGGTGTAACTGGAGAAACGGTGATGGATTAGAAGCAGAGGGGAAATCTTCGCTGCGGTACAAATAGACTTTACCTGCCGTAACGCTTACGCTCACATCACCGAGCAATCCTCCAGCTGTTGCCTGATACGTATCCATAGGGGCCCCGATAAGCACATCATTATAGCCATCAGGGGTAATATTGCCAGCTTCAATACTGAAGCCAAATAACGCTCCGGCTGCTGCCGTAGTCGGTTGTAAAACTTTTGAAGGTGTCGCAGATAATCCTGAAGCAGAACCATAATAAATAAATACGGCCCCTACTCCCAGCAAACTACCTGTACTGCTGACCACATCGGCCATCGCAGGTGCGCCAATTGCCACATCATCATAGCCATCATGGTTGATATCACCCAGGTTGGCCACGGTATATCCATATAAGGAAGCTGCCTGCAGGCTTAATGAATTCAGTAAAGAAGGCAATACGCCATTCGCAGAAGTGCTCCATTCAGCCGTTTTATTAATCGGGTCGACAGTAACAGGATAAACGGCATCCTTATCATCTACAATAATGGAAAGCACATGAGTAGCTTCATTAAGTTGCATGTAGGCATTGAGCTCTTTTTTCCCGGCATCCCATACATGCAGGTCCTCATAGCTTAATTGAATATTGTCTTCATGACCCGATTCAAAGAAAACTAGTTTGCCTCCATTGACCACCCGCTGTGAAAGTGTTGTTTTAACATTGATGTTAATAGCGAGAGAACCTTCTCCGGGTAATTTTTCATTAACAATAAAATTCTGGCGAAGACCCTTATCATTATTGATATACTGTACTTCGGAAAAACCAAATGAATGTACCAGCATATTACTTTGTTCTGAAATACTGTGCCCTGCTGTGAAAATGATCTTCTTATTATTACGTGAAATACTTCCCAGCAACATATCTACCTGCCAGGATGCTTTTGCCGTAGCTGTTTGCATAGGCCGGGCAGTATACCCTTTCTGATGGATCTCGAAACGGGTAAGGTTGGCTGAATTGGTAACACGGAAATGATCGCCGGTTTGATAAAAAGTATATTCCACCTGCTTTGCATAAGCAGCGGCCCCCTGGTACCAGTCACCGGATACACCTGAAGGTAACGATGATGCTGTAGTGACGGAAGATTGTGCCAGAACGGAAAAACCAATGAAAAAGAACGAGCAAAATAAAAAGGTAAATTTAGTTTTCATACACACGGGTTAAGGGTTAAACAATAGTGTTCCACTGGTGTTTTCACTAGCAAAGGATTAATATTATATCTGTCAGGATATCTAAAACGTGTTCCCTGGAAGTACTTCAAGGGATCTTACACTGTTGTGGAGTTTCAGGTATAGGACTACAGTCTTTTTGTAAGATATCGGAGTACTTAGAACTAAATTGTCATGAGCGAGTAGTCAAACTTACTCTGCAATATGAACAGGTAATACCCTTCCCAATCCATTTCATACCCTTTTTAGCCCAAGTCTTGCCATTTAAGAAGTAACACCTAGAGCCGCATATTACAATCACAATAGAGAAATAGCAATATTACTTATTGCCTGAAGGCATATTGCTAATTACTTTTATTTAGTAATTCACAAATCACCAATCATAACCGACCCACTATGAATTTCAGTTCATACCCTCATGCCCACCCGGTTCTTACAATAACATTTGAAGAACTTGCCTCGTTAGTCGATAGTACTGTCATTAATAATACAATTACCATTCCCGCCAGGAAAGGAAGCGGGACGATCAGGAAGCTAAATCTTACAGAAGGCTTATCGATCCAGCTATGGGATCTGCAATTGCATGATAGCCTGCACCTGGGGAAACCGGCCTCTTCCCCGCAGGATATAAGGTCTTACAGTCTCTTCTATATCTTTTCACCAGAGAATATTATTATCAGTCAGCCGGGTCAAACTGATACGGAAGCCAGCCAGCCATTAAAGAATACTGCTTTTGTATCGGAAGAGATCAATCTTGAATTTTTTGTAAAACCGGCACAGCCGGTACGTATGATACAGGTAGATATTACCAAAGAATGGCTTGCTGCCGAGTTTACACAAAACGGGCAGGCCACCTGCGCGGCATATAATAATGTGCTGAATAATCCCAGGCCGATATTATTTACAGAAACTGCTTCTTTCGATACCTGTCATGCATTTGCCAATCTTTTGCATCATCTCACCCAGGAGAGTACAGATCTATTTTACCTCAAGGCAAAAACATTATCGCTGATGTGCGATATTTTCATGCTGCTGAGTAAACAACACAATGTATCAAGGGATAACAATACATTGATACATGAAAAAATGCTGGCAGTGGAGAAGCTGCTGGAAGAATGCCTGGAGAGCCCACTTCCCTCTATCGGCGCTATTGCCAAGCAAATGGCATTAAGCGAATCAACGCTAAAAAGGAATTTCAAACAATTATACGGCACCAGTATTTATGAATTTTACCTGCAAAAAAAAATGAAAAGAGCCAGGCAATTATTTGCCGAGCGTTCGGTGCCTGTAAAAGAAGTGGCTTACCAACTGGGATATGAAAAGGTGAGCAATTTCATCCAGATGTTTAAAAAGTATTATCATTTCTCACCCGGCCGCCTGAAGAAAGCAACGGGATTGATGGAGAATAGTAACGAGCCGATATAACCTGTTCACTTTAGCCTTATCCATATAGTATAGGCTGGTTGTTAAGCTCAGCCGGCCTTTTTCTTTCTTCGATAGTTGATCAGCAGCAGGATTATTGCAGCCAGTCCTGAGATGGATAGCCCTGCCAACCACCAGGGAAATGATTTTTTATACGTTATAGGAGTAGTCTTTCCTATTAATACAGCCGGCGACCAGTAATAAGGTAATTTATAAGAGCCGCTGGCAGTTTCAAAAAATTCGAGTTTGGCATTTTGCAGCGCTACATCAATAGGCAATCCCTTAGAAAGATATTTATAAAAATATTCCGTGAGCTGATAGGTAGCCAGGTTATCGATCGACCATAAATTGGAGATCGAAGAAGGAATACCCAATACAGCAAACCCGCGATTAAAACTAAACACGCCTTCGCCCTGGTATAATTTCCCACCCGCCGTTTCACAGGCCGATAATACGATAAGCTGGGTGACCGGGATTTTATCGGGTAATAATTCAGAAAGATATAATAATGAATCGGCGAAACAGATAACAGGTTCCTTCCTGTCACTGCTGTCTGCTGCATGTGTATATAATTGTATGATCTTATAGCCGGGGAATTGCTGTAAAAATGAATTTCGCGTTGCCTGCTGGTTTATCAACTCTTTTGAATAACTGATGTAAGAACTTATCTTTTGTAAAGATTGATCACTTCCTGCAAGTGGATTTAACCGAAGGCTGCTGGCGTAATGTACCGGTGCAATGCCCAGCAGATCACCGGAAGCTGTATTGCTGTGAGAAAGAAAATTACTCATTAAGTATCGCGCAGAATAAGTATAACTGACTGCATGATCTTTTAAAAAATAAACCGGTTCACCCGGATCCCTATTTATGATCAACGGTTCGAAAGGAAATAATACAGCATCGGGTGAAACGATGATCCTTCCTGCAGGCACCCTGTTATTCGGAAAGATCAGCGTATATAAATGATTGGATATCTTTTTAAAGGATTCAAAA
>CAMLGR010000192.1 GCA_946479615.1 uncultured Bacteroidota bacterium
ACTGACCGGCGCACATTACCGCGAAGATGGTCATCGCTTCTGCCGCACGGTTCACACCTGTCCTCCAACCCTGGCGGAATAATAAAAGGATCGCAGAGATCAGTGTTCCGGCGTGACCAATACCTACCCACCATACGAAGTTGGTGATATCCCAGCCCCAACCGATTGTTTTATTAAGGTTCCACTGACCTGTTCCATATATCACTTCCATCGTAACCGAGAAAATACCAAATCCCAGTAACGCTACTGAAATCAGAAATCCAATCCACCACAATTTGGAAGGCTTGGCTTCTACCGGACGGCAAATATCTTCCGTTACCTGGTGATAGTCTTTATCGCCGTCGACCAGTGGTGGCCTTACCTGTGATTCGTACCTGAGTAGTGACATACTTATTAGCTTTTAGCTGTTAGCCCTCTTTAGCTTTATTATTTATTCAACTATCCTGATCGCTTCGGATCTTTCAACTTTTATACCTCTTAATGATGCGCTTCTTCTGCCTTTGATTCTACTGAATGTCCTTCCTGCGCATGATGTTCACCGCTTTCGATGATCTCATTGGTGTTTCTCACTTTGGCGAGGTAAGTAACATTCGGTAATACGTGCAATTGTTCCAGTACATAGAAACTGCGTTGCGGATTGTCTCTCCTGATCTGGCTTACGCGGCTTTCCTTGTCATGCACATTCCCGAATACGATCGCATCGGCAGCACATGCCTGCTGACAAGCTGTTTTAGCTTCACCATCTTTTAACGGACGGCCATCTTTCTTGGCAGTAAGTTTCGCTGCCTGTGTACGCTGAACGCAGAAACTACATTTTTCCATTACCCCTCTTGAACGAACGGTAACATCAGGATTCAACACCATTCTTGTCAGCTCATCATTCATCTGGTGAACAACAGGATCCAGTTTACCAACCAGTTCCTGGTCCTGGTTATTCGGGAAACTATCAGCTCCCATATAATCAGCCCAGTTGAAACGACGAACTTTGAAAGGACAGTTATTCGCGCAATATCTTGTACCGATACAACGGTTATACGCCATCTGGTTAATACCCTCACTGCTATGGTTGGTAGCAGCAACAGGACATACGTTCTCGCAAGGTGCATTATCACAATGCTGGCACATCATCGGCTGGAATACCACACCCTTCAGATCATCAGGATTTTCACCACTTACAAAGTAACGGTCGATACGCAGCCAGTGCATATCGTGGTAACGCAATACTTCGCTTTTACCAACAACCGGCACATTGTTCTCTGCATGACAGGCTACCACGCAGGCATTACAACCGTAGCAGGAGTTCATATCAACGGTCATACCCCATTTAATACCCGGCTGTTCATGTGTTGGATATAATGTAGCTTCCTTCCTGTAATCATTGGTTGACTTGGCATACTCTTCCGCCAGTTCCTTACGATAATCAGCGATCGCCTCAGGCTCTTTTTTGAAAGTAGCCAGTGTTGTTTCCCTTACCACTTCCTTACGATTCTCGTAAGAGTTGTGGATCTGCATTTGCGCAATCTTCTGTTTGCGGTGCGAATCTGTTATCGTAATGCTGTTACAATAATCGACAGTAGTTCCATTAGAAGCTGCAAAATGATAAACATTTTGTCCAACACCTGTTGCTGTTTTTCCCAATGCTTCATGCCGTCCATATCCCACTGCTACCGCAATAGTATTGGCATTCATACCGGGAATAACAAGAATAGGAAGTTCAACATCTTTCTTACCCGCTACCGAGATTTTGATCACCGGTTTCTGCGGATAATATTCATAATCGTTATCGAGTTTGATTCCAAGTTCCTTGGCCTTGCTCATGGAGATCAGCGCATAGTTGTCCCAGCAGGCTTTGGATATCGCATCCGGCAATTCCTGTAACCAGGGATTGGTAGAACCGACACCGGAACCGATCGATACTTTTTCATACAATACGATCTCGTCACCGCTTACTTTTTTAGCAGCATTGATCGCTGAAGCAGCAGTGCCGGTATTGGCAGCGCTATACACAGCAGGAGTTGCCAGAGCAGCAGCGCCACCGTCTAAAACACCATCCTGCAATACTTTCTCAAATGCCTCTTCCGAACCCAGCTTAGCGGTCCAGTAGTTTTTGAAATATGTATCGTAGTCTGTATTGTTACCTGCCCATTTCAACAATGAGGTTTGGTAAGGACGGCTTTTGAATAACGGGTAAATAGTTGGCTGAATGAAACTGGTCAACCCGGCCTTTGGTTCTGCATCGCCCCAGCTTTCGAGGTAATGAGGCGTGGGAAGAATATAGTTACAAAGAACCGTTGTTTCATCTTTTTTATCAGTGAAGGCGACTGCAATTTTCACTTTGGCTAATGCTTTGATGAATTTATCTGCGTCGTGGTAAGTATATGCAGGATTAGCGCCATGAATCAGTATAGTACTTACTTTACCGCCTTCCATATCAGTGATGAGGTCAGCAAGATCTTTATCAATACCCTGGCGGTAATTAACCGGTTTGCTCCAGTTGATTGTTTTACCGTAAGCGCCTATCGCGTTATTGATAGCATTTACAATTACCTGCACATTTACATCATTGCTTCCGCTTACTACCAGCGCTTCGCCGGCATGTGCTTTCAGGTCAGCGGCTACATCAGCGATTCCTTTTTTCAGTTTTTCATCTGAAATAGCAGGAGCTGAAACCGAACCATCGAGCGCAGCGAGTAAAGCCAGTACCACGGCACCGGTTTCAGACGGGCGATGAATGATACGCTCGTCAGCAGCAGCACCGGTTGTACTTAAAAATCCTTCAAACTGGTAATGTTTACTCATTTGTGGATTCTTCTCATCGATCTTGCGGCCTTTGGTATAACCGGCTGCAAATTCAACCGGGCTAAGCCATGTACCAAGAAAGTCTGCACCGAGGCTGACAATCACTTTGGCAGCGCCAAAATCGTAAGAAGGAAGTTTGCGTCCGAAACCACTGGCTTCGTTGGCCAGCAACATACCACTGTAGGATACAGCATCGGCCTGTATATGTCTGCCAGTGGGATATTTTGCTAAAAATTCTGAAATGATTTGTTTGGTAGAAGGAGAAACTACAGAGCTTGTCAATAAAACAACAGAACCACCCCCCTGTGCATTTAATGCTTCGCCGATTGTTTTATCGATGAATTCGTAAGTGCTTTCTTTCCAGTCGTTGCCTTCTTTGCGTTGCGGGAAACGAACGCGGTGCATATCATACAGGTCAAGTACAGAAGCCTGTGCGCGGGCTGAAGTAGCGCCGTTGGTAAAGGTGCTGAGTTCATTGCCCTCTATTTTGATAGGACGGCCGTCTCTTACTTTGGCCAATACAGGAATAACATCGCCATCCTGTACATAAGTAGTGGCATAATATTTCGCATCACCGGGAATGATGTTCTCAGGCTTGCTGGCAAAAGGAATTGCTTTGCGAACAGGCGTTTTACAACCTGCTGCGAGGGCAGCTGCTGCTGTACTAAAGCCGAGGTATTTCAAGAAATCCCTGCGTGGCGCTTTTGCATCGATCAATCCTTTATCATCAATGTCTGCAAAAGGCAAATCTTCGCGAAACTCATCCTGTACCTGCTTTTCAAATTTTTCCGGATCATTTACTTCTCCGAAACCCTGCCAGTACTTTTTTTGACTCATTTATTTCAATTTGAAAATTTGGAATTTTTAAGCATTTGGAATGACGCCGGTTCATCGTCACATTTCCAAATCAATACATCAATAATGACATTTCTGGCACTCTATTCCACCGATATCTTTTACAGTTATGCTGTCCATTTTAGGAGCCCTGATCGTATAGTTACCGTTATCATCCAATATATATTCTCCACGTGCATTCTTTAATGTATCGGGCTTCAGATCATTATGGAATTTTTCGTACAGGCTGTAAAATTGGTTGCCTGTGCTATCGGTGTAGTTGAAATCAACTTTAGTCTGGCGATGGCAGTTGATACACCATCCCATACTCAATTCCGCTACCTGTCTTACTTCATCCATCGCCGTGATCTCACCATGACAGGTCTGGCATTGCACCTTACCCGCCCTGATATGCTGTGCGTGGCTGAAGAAAACGTGGTCAGGAAGATTGTGAATCTTGGTCCATTCTATTTGCCTGGCTTTGGATGGATCCCATGAATTGGCATTCTTGGGATCAAAGCCTGCATATTCATATAATTTGGCGATCTGCTCTGTACCATTTACTTCGTTACCCTCGGCGTCGTACAGTTTAGGTCCTTTTTCATAGGATTGAATGGTCTTGTGACAATTCATACAAACATTCACCGAAGGAATAGCAGCTGTTTTACTATCCCAGGCATTACCATGACAGTATAAGCAGTTAATCTGGTTGATGCCGGCGTGTACTTTATGCGAATAGAAAATAGGTTGTTGTGGTTCATAAGCCACCTGGCGACCGAAGCCAATGGCGACTTTGGAGAAGAAATAACCGGCCACTACAAAGAATATCAGGGCTATGATCGCGATATAGATCTTATTCCTGTAAAAAGGTACCGGTTCGGGGCGGCTGATCCCTTCAGCATCATCTGATAATTTTTTCAGATTGCTGTTTACTTGCATGAGAATCAATGCGATAATAGCAAGGATCAGGGAGATTACACCGAAAATAACTGCGTTTTGATTGGAAGCGGAGCCTTTATCATTTTCATTATTTCCCTCTTCAGTTTTAGCAGGAGTTCCCGCTTTGGCAACATATCCGAAGATCGCATCGATATCCTTATCTGATAAAGCTGATTCCGGAAATTCGGTCATCTGGCTCGCATACTGTGCTTTCAAAGCCACATAGTAAGGGTCTGACTTGGTTAACTCTTCCGTGTGCCTGATCCAGTGATAGATCTTCTTCATATCACCACCATACTTGTCTTTGTCCAGAACTCCCATCAGCTTGGGTCCGGTCGCGTCACGCAACGGATTGTGACAGCTGGCACATTTGCTCATGAACAGTGCCTTACCATCCTGTGCTGAAATTTTTGAAATTGAGAGAACAACTAAAGAAAATATTAGCAGAGTAAGTTTCTGGATCGTTGGTTTGCGTGGAATCATAGACTCGATTGATCTGAAAAATGTGGATAAAAAACGCTAATCGGTTGCAAAAATAAGTCATGAACTTAACAAAATGACAACAGTACTTAAAATTTTTTAACCCTCTACCAGCTTGCATTTCACGGGATTTATACATGGTTTTCCGAATTGTTCAATTTTGATTGTCATGAACCGGTCAATCTGATGAACAACTTTGGTAAATGTTGACGGGAAGAAGTTAGAAGCCTATTTTTTCCTGACTTTTGCAGCGCCCCGGCAAAAGGCATCTGTTACCTGCTTGTTTGCATGGGATAAATACCGTTATGTTTGAACGTTTACAAAAGAAATGGAAGGTCAATGGGCTGCAGCTCACGCTTATACTTTGCACATTCGCTATTGGCGGTAGTCTTACCGGCTATGCGGCCCGGAAATTAATGCCCGTTCTTGGCATCGGTAAGGGGATTTTATGGGTGATCGTCTATATTATACTGATTACGCTGCTTTGGCCAATAGCGGTATTACTGATCAGCGTATTCTTTGGACAATTCAGGTTTTTTACCGGTTATTTAAAGAAAATCGGGAGAAGAATGGGGATCGTGAAGCAGGTAGCAGGCAATGGACAGTTGGCAGCCAACAGCCCGGGTACAGCATTGCCGGCTGTACAATTGGCCCTGTTTGCGTCCGGAGCTGGTTCCAATGCGCAAAAAATCATCGATCATTTTAAAAATTCTTCCGGAGTTCGTATTTCCTTGATCGTTTGTAATAAGCCCGGGGCTGGTGTGCTTGATATTGCCGCCAGGGAGAATATACCTGTGCTGATGCTTGAAAAAGAAAAATTCTTCCGTGGTGATGGCTATATACCCGAACTGGAATCCTTTCATATCGATTTTATAGTATTGGCGGGATTTCTCTGGAAAATACCGGTTGGATTATTAAAAAACTATTCCGGGCGCATTGTAAATATTCATCCGGCTCTTTTACCCAATTACGGGGGCAAAGGAATGTATGGTAATAAAGTGCATGAGGCAGTGATAGCATCCGGCGACGCCGAAAGCGGGATTACCATTCATTATGTAGATGAAATATACGATCATGGCGCTACTATCTTCCAGGTGCGCTGTCCTGTTTACCCAACCGATACGGCTGATAGTCTGGCCAAACGGATCCATGGCCTGGAACATGCACACTATCCCAGGATTATCGGGGAATTACTTAACCAGGTCAGGATTAAGTAGGTGGGGTTTCAGAATTATGAATTCATGATTCTGAATTATTTTCCCTCCTTCAACTTTACCACCGCTTTTGCATTTTCTTTCGTTACTTGCCGGAATATTAAT
This sequence comes from uncultured Bacteroidota bacterium, assembly GCA_946479615.1. The sequence goes on from CAMLGR010000192.1 coordinate 6,372, forward strand.
CATTTGGCATTGTCGCGCAACGTTTTTCAAATAATACTTTTCTGCTTCTTTTTTTCCCTGCTAACGATAACAGGTTTTTCCCAATACAAGATCCGGGGTATCGTGTATGACAGCACCCGCAATTATCCCCTCGAACTGGTAAGCGTATTGTCAACCTCCGGTAAAGGGGCTATTACCAATTCACGCGGCGAATACGAGATCACTGTAAGCGAAAAAGATTCGATCTGGTTCAGTTACCTCAACAAGCCCACGATCAAATTCCCGGTGTTGAAAATCGTTAATCCCTTCGGGTTTGATATATCGTTACAGGTGAGTGTGCCGGTATTGAAAGAAGTGCAGATCAGGCAACGCAATTACAAGGAAGATTCTATCCAGAACCGGAAAGATTACGCAAAGATATTCAACTATAAGAAGCCGGGACTGGTAGCTGTTACACCGCAATACGGCGCTGCCGCCGGATTTGATCTGGATGAAATTATTAATATGTTCCGCTTCCGGCGAAACCGCAGCATGCTGTCCTTTCAAAAACGTTTGTTGTTACAGGAGCAGGATAAATTCATCGATCATCGTTTCAGCAAAGGCCTGGTAAGAAGACTTACCAATCTCGATGGGAATGAACTTGACAGTTTTATGCAATTGTATCGCCCGCCATATTTCTTTACACTTGGTTCGGGAGATTACGATTTTCAAAAATATATCAAGGATTCATTTGAAAGATTTAAGAATGGATTGCCACCACTATGGTTATTCAGACAGGAAGACGAGCTGGAGAATTAATCTATTTCCCCCGCAAAAGAATGTTGTTGCAGCTATTTTGTTAGGATATATCTCTATCTTTATTGTCCTCTTCGAGGTTACTGATTAGCATACCCCGAGCATGAACCGGGTTTCGTCCACCACCATGTTTTCCAGTAACTGAATTGGGCTTTTCAATATCCTCTCAAAAATACTTTTTGTATCCATTCTTGAAAGCCTAAGGTATTTATTACTTAACCAAAGATTCAGTTATGAAGACGAAACTCTACACTACCCTTTCCCTGGGCAACAAGCCCCTCATGTTTTTCCTGGCCGTTTTTCTTTTTTTCGCTTCCGCTATCAATGCGCAGACATTTAACATGTATGACCCGGCTCTTCACGAGCCTCCGGGAGGAGCTTTTGGTGCATCTGCAAATATATTTGATCCGGGAGCTCCTGTTGAATTAGGAATTAAATTCCGTGTAACACAGGCAGGAACGGTCGATTCCATCCGTTTTTTCAAAGGCAATACCAATACAGGAACGCACGTAGGTTCTTTATGGGATAACAATGGTAATCTTTTGGCCAC
>CAMLGR010000193.1 GCA_946479615.1 uncultured Bacteroidota bacterium
TAATAGGTCTGCCCTGGGGATTGCAATGTTTTAAAATGGCAGGCCTGGTATTATGGCCTTTTGGCAAAAAAGTGATCAGCGATTCTCAGAACACGGGATGCCTTAGTACACTTTTCAATCTTATATGGATCATTTGCGGCGGCTGGTATACAGCATTAGTACACATTGTAATGGGATTATTGCTTTCCATCACAATAATCGGCATACCCTGGGGTCGCCAGCATTTTAAACTGATTGAAATTTCTTTTATGCCCTTCGGCAAAAGAATCGTCGATGCATAATAGCGACCCGGTACAACTTATTTTATTTCGTATGTATTATCTTTTGGATTACTGTCCGGGGTATGTGCATCGCCCAATGTTAATTTAGCAACAGGTTTTGTAGCTGTAACAGAAAGTGCAACCGTTGTCGCCCCTTTTTCCCACACTGCTATACTACGATGTATTTTTTCCCTGCTGCCATCCTGGTAGCTGACTAAAATATCTACCGGCACCGGCTTACCACCTTTATTGGTAATAACCACTGCATATTTATTACCCGTTTTTTTAACAGAACTGATAGCCAGATCAGGAATACCACTATCGAAGAACCATTTTTTCCAGAACCAATTGAGATTTTTTCCTGCTCCTTCATTCATGCTATAAAAGAAATCGTTCGGCATCGGGTGTTTGCCATGCCATTGTTCGATATAATGATGAAGGGCTTTTGTAAAAAGATCATCCCCCAGATAATCCTTTACATATAAATAACCCATCGCCGGTTTGGGATATGAATTGGTAAAATAAGAACGGTTTATTTCCGTACTCAGTGTCATTACAGGCAGATCTGTTTCCTTACCTGCAATACCCGCATAAGGACCAACCCCGTAACGATCGACAATAGTCGTATCGATCATCGCAGAGATCAGCCATTCACCGATCGTCGCCCAGCCCTCATCCATCCAGGCATACTTGGTTTCATTAATTCCCATATAAAAAGGAAACATGGTATGAAATATTTCATGACCGGTCAACTCAATACTTTCTTCCCTGTTTTCTACGGGATTATCATTCACCATCATTGGATATTCCATCTGGTCGAGGCCGTCAAATACTGTTTCATGTGAATAAGGAAAAGGCCAGGCAGGAAACGTATAACTCATGGCCTGTACAGTTTTGCGCGCATCATATACTACATTGAAATAATCTTTGTGTTTAGGATTAAATGCAGCATCTACTCTTGTTCTTCTTTTGGTTTGCGGATCTGCTACAAGGCTGGTAGATTTCCATACATAATGATCACTTATCGCAAAAACAAAATCAGTAACATCAGCGGCCTCAAAAGACCAGGTATAGGAAGCGGCTGTGCCGGTAAAATCTTTTTTCGGAAGATCCGTCGTATCAACAATCGTAACAATATCGTCACTTTGTTCGGCTTGCTGCAGACGCTGGTAATAAACCGGGCTGATAATATCTTTCCCATTTTTCAGATCGCCCGTGGCCCATACCAGGAAGTTTTGCGGAACTGTGATCGCCGCCTTGAAATGGCAGAAATCATTATAAAATTCCTGTGTACCATTGTATGGATACGTATTCCATCCATCGATATCATCATACACGGCAATACGTGGAAAAAAATAAGCGATGAATGCAGCATTAGGTTCGATCTCACCGGTACGGATATGCGAACCTTTATTTAATGTATAATGATATTTGATATTGAATTGTACACTTTTCCCGGAAGCCAGCGATTCAATATTCACCCACATATTCGTATTATCGATCCGGAGTTTTGTAACATCCATGGATTTCCCATTTACAGAAAGTTCATCGATCGCTACTCCATCGGTCAGATCCTCCTCATCTACATCCGATTCCCGTGGTGCATTTTTCTTATACAGATTTGGATAGAGTTTAAACAATATCTGTCGCAATGCATCCGGACTATTATTGGTATAGGTGATAACGGCTGCGCCATTGAGCAATCTTGTGCCGGGTGCATATTGAATGGCAAGATCATAATCCGCCGTGTTTTGCCAGTAATTTTTGCCGGGCTTTCCATCGGGTGACCGGGTGCCTCTTTCATAAGCAGACTGGATATTACGTGGTGTAGGCAGGTATTGCTGTGCAGACAAGCCGGTAAAAACCAGCGAAAAAAGAGCCAAAAAAAGCAAACGCATAGTGTGATTGATTGAGTAGAATGCAAGTTAGCGTGAAAATCGGGATCGCATAACCACTCATCACTATCCCAAACCAGGTTTTCATCCCAGAACCATCAGCCAGCACAGGTTTCGCTGTCCATCAACCCGATCAAAACCCTGCCTTTCTTTTTCAGACCAACGCTGTTTGGATTACCGGTGCTGTACCTGATCTGGTTAAGTGTAGTGGCGGCATTATATTTTCCTGCCACTGGTTCAGCCGTTATAAAAAACACACAACTATTGGTGGCTGAGTTTGTTTAATAGTGTGGTTTGACTAATTCGGGGTTTTCAGATAACTTCGCAGCTCATTTTAACCCCGGCAAGGGACAATAAATTATCTAATCAACTAATCCAAGTTTATGGCATACGATCTAGTGGTAATTGGTAGCGGCCCCGGTGGATATGTGGCAGCTATCCGTGCTACCCAGTTAGGATTTAAAACAGCAATCGTTGAAAAGGAAAGTCTGGGCGGAATTTGCCTCAACTGGGGCTGTATTCCCACCAAGGCCCTGCTGAAAAGCGCCCAGGTAAATGAATACATCAAACATGCCCAGAACTATGGTATTGAGGCCAGTGGTAAACCTGATTTTGCTGCCGTTATCAAACGCAGCCGTGGTGTGGCCGACAAGATGAGCAAAGGCGTACAATACCTGATGAAGAAAAATAAGATCGATGTGATCATGGGCTATGGCAAACTCGTTGCCAAAGGCAAGATCGAAGTGACCGATAAAGATGGCAAGAAACAAATAGTAGAAGCAAAACATATCATTCTCGCCACCGGTGGCCGCAGCCGTGAATTACCTGCATTGAAACAGGATGGTAAAAAGATAATCGGGTATCGCGAAGCGATGAACCTTCCCTCTCAGCCTAAATCCATGATCGTGGTAGGAAGCGGAGCCATCGGCGTTGAATTTGGTTATTTCTACAACAGCATGGGCACTAAAGTGACCATCGTCGAATTCCTGCCAAGAATAGTTCCCGTAGAAGATGAAGAGATATCAAAAGAACTGGACAAGAATTTCAAGAAAAGCGGGATCGATATTTTGGTTAACAGTGAAGTAACAGCGGTCGACACATCCGGCAATGGTGTGAAAGCCAAAGTAAAAACAGCTGATGGCGAAGTAACACTGGAAGCCGATATTTTATTAAGCGCTGTAGGTGTAGCGGCCAATATCGAAGGTCTTGGACTGGAAGAATCAGGTATCAAGACAGAGAAAGGCCGTATCATGGTTGATAAATATTATCAAACCAATGTACCGGGCGTATATGCCATCGGCGACTGTGTTCCCGGCCAGGCATTGGCACACGTAGCCAGCAAAGAAGGCATTATCTGTGTAGAGAATATTGGTTATACGGAAAAGAAATACAATCATAAGCCAGAAGGCCTGGATTATAATAATGTACCGGGCTGTACCTATTGTTATCCTGAAATCGCATCTGTGGGTTATACAGAAAAGCAAGCCAAGGAAGCAGGTTATGAGATCAAAGTAGGCAAATTCCCGCTGAGTGCTGCCGGTAAAGCCACTGCAGCCGGGCATAACGAAGGTTTCGTGAAAGTGATCTTTGATGCCAAATATGGCGAATGGCTGGGTACACATATGATCGGCTATAATGTAACTGAAATGATCGCAGAAACTGTAGTCGCCCGGAAATTAGAAACGACTTACCACGAAGTATTAAACAGTATTCACCCCCACCCGACCATGAGCGAAAATGTGAAAGAAGCGATCGAGGTGGCTTATGGTGAACCGATACATATATAACGTTTAAGGGTTTGATGGTTTAAAGGTTTAAGATATCTCCTCCTGCATTGGTATGCTTTACCAATCTGCTGAACCTTTTTGATTCTTTAGTCTAAAAAACGATTATAGACATCAAAGGAACAAGGAAAAAAGAATAATCCTCCCAAAACCTTTAAACTATTAAACCCTTAAATCTTTAAACATCTTATCCCTTCTTCCCCCCGATCATCGGCACAAAAGAAAAATTTGCGAATACTTCCTCTTTAAGCGCACCGGTTTCCAGTTTGGTGATCCGCATCATCTGCTGCACCTCGCCGCTTCCCAATGGAATAACCATCATGCCGCCGGGCTTTAACTGCTGAATTAATTTTTGAGGAATTTCAGGCGCTGCCGCCGTGATCAGTACACGGTCAAAAGGCCCATAGGTAGGAAGACCTTCATATCCATCCCCATAAAAGAATTTTATCGATGGATATTTTTTCAGGAAAACAAAGGTCTTATTCTGATCAAATAGTTTTTTTTGTCTTTCGATCGTGTATACCTGCACACCCATTTCGGCTAACACCACGGCCTGGTAAGCGCTGCCGGTACCAATCTCCAATACTTTCTGGAAAGGTTTTGTCTCCAGTAACTGGGTCTGGTAAGCTACCGTATAAGGTTGAGAGATGGTTTGTCCCTCACCGATCGGAAATGCACGATCCTCGTAAGCCACTTCATCAAAAGCAGAATCAAGAAAAAAATGACGGGGAATATTATTGATCGCGTTCAACACTTTTTCATCTGTAATTCCTTTTGAACGCACTGCCTCTACCAGCTTTTTGCGAAGTCCCTTGTGGCGGTATGTGTCTTCTACAGGTCTCATAAGTTGCAGCAAATAAAACTCTTTAAAAGTAAAAGGCAAAATTAAAAAAGGAAACCCGGCTTAACTGATACAGTTTCTATTGAAAATATCTTTCACTTATAGAAAATGTATCAGCTAAACCGGGCTCTCTTATTAGAATGCTTCTTACTTGAAGTCTTCTGCTGTTACGCCTTCGTTTATTTTTATTGTCTCCATCGTTACCACAAACTCCTGTGAGCCCTGTGGCGTAGCAGAAGTTTGTGTGAATTTATATGGCAGATAGATATCACCTGTTTTCCGGTAATCGGCATGCTCTTCGGTAGAGGTAATTTCCATACCGCCCTCTTTTGTTACATCCACTGATTTTACAAAGAACCCGGTTTTTACATCGTAGTATTCAGTTTTTGTTTTTCCGGCCGGACTGGTTACGATCACAACATATACATCAGCACCACCGGATTTCTCAATACCTTTTACCTGGAGCTTATATCCATCGGTTTTGTAAAATAATTGTTCAAACAGGCCCTTGACATCTTTCCTTTCATTTATCGCGGAAGAATCCATATCCTTTTTTTGTCCCATTTGCGATTGATAGCCGGTTGCACCATTGTACACGCTTTTCATTACCACGTTACCGCCCATGCTTACTTCAAACAGTTCTTTATTGGGAGCCATTTGCTTCATCGTAGCCGCCAATGACTGGCCCATGATCTCCATTTTCCCGGTAGAATGAACGGTCTGGACTTTCTCCAGCGCCTCTCTTCCACCGATCGCCTTGATATAGTTATTGATCACTTCTTCTCCCGTAACCGATGTTTTAGCAGCTGCATTCGCATCGGCTGAAACCGGCGCGGCATATTTATCATAGAATTTAACAGGGTAACCAAGCGCTTTCAGACCAGGTAATATCTGTTCCTGCTTGCCTACAACAACTATTCTTGTATTAGCGTAGTTGAAATATTTCTGCGATACACGCTGAATATCTGCAACAGTTACCGCATTTATTTTTTGTAAATAGGTGCGGTAAAAGTCAGCCGGCAGTTTATTGATCAGGATATTGCTGGCAAAATCAGCGATCCTTGCCGTATTCTCCATACCTAACGCAAAACTACCGTTGTATTGATTCTTTGCATTCTTTAATTCTTCCGCTGTCACTTTGGTAGTACGCATCCGGTTGATCTCATATAAAAACTGGCCGACAGCACTATCTGTTTTTTCATTTCTTACCGAGGCAGAAGCACCAAAGCTCGCCTGGAAACGACCGGTACCGATATCCGAATAAGCACCATAAGTAAATCCGTGTTTTTCACGGAGGTTCATGAAAAGATGCGCTTCAGAACCACCACCCAGGATTTTATTTGCCAGTAATACGGGAAAATAATCAGGACTGCTCATCGGTATGTTGACCAGGTTTACCACATCGATTTCTGATTGTACTGCATTGGGCACATCGATAATATCAATTTCAGTTTTAGCAGGATTTGCCACTACAGGAATTTTTTCGAGCGTAAGCGGGTATCCTTTCCAGTCACCAAATGCTTTTTCTGCCATTGCTTTTGCATCGGCAGGTTTGATATCACCAACGAAAGTCAGGTAAGCTCTTGCAGGTGTGATATATTTTTTATACGCAGCTTTTACATCATCCAATGTAAGGGATTGTAAAGCCGCTTCTGTTACAAATTCGCCTGAAGGATGATGTACTCCATAAGCCAGTGCCGGCACTACGCGGCCAGAGATGGCTGAAGCACTTTTTTCGCCGGCTTTCAAACCGGTTACTGCCTGTGTAACCAGTTTTTCCAGTGATGCCTGTGGAAATGCAGGAGAGCGCAATCCTTCTGCCATCAAGCCAAATGCCTTGTCAAAATATCTTGTCAATGAGGATACCGAACCACCGCCGGAAGAAAGACTAAGATTCGCGCCGAGTATATCTACCGCTTCATCAAATTGTGCTTTTGATTTGGTGGCTGTGCCTTCATTGAGCATACCACCCATGATACCCAGCAAACCTGTTTTACTGCCTTCGGTAATAGGGCCTGCATCTACACGGAAGCTGGCGGTAATAGTGGGTAATTTATGATTCTCTACCACCAGGATGGTAAGACCATTGGCTAATTTATAAATAACAGGATTGGCGATGGTAATGACCGGCGCCGGTCCTGCTTTCGGAGCTTTGCTCCTGTCAATAGTTTGTGCCATAGCACACTGTACCATTAAAAATGCTATAACGATCGATACTATTTTTTTCATGATGTCTGAGGTTAATGTTAAAAACCGGTTTTCTGAAAATGATCCTTGCATTGTTATTGTTTTGGCAGATAATACAATACCACCCGGTTATCTTTTGTCAGGTATTTAGCAGCCACCTCCCTGATCTTTTCTCTTGTCACCGCCCTTATTTTTGTCAACTCTTCGTTGATATCATTGGTATTATTATAAAATGTATATCCATTTGCCAGGTTTTCCGCTACGCCCAGCATTCTTGTATTGGCATTGATAAAATCATTTTCAAACTGGTTCTGTAATTTCTGGTATTCATTTTCTGAGATCAGGTTTTTTTGCAGATCAGCCACTTCACTATCGATATCTTTCAGCAATTCTTCCAGCGATGCATTGTTATTCGGCAAGGCCAGCGTGATATACAATCCATAATCTTCCAGGGAATAATTGAAGGCGGCTACTTCGAGGGCTGTCTTTTTATCGTCCACCAGTTTTCTTTGTAACCGTGAGCTACCGGAACCGGATAATACGCTGGAGATCATTTGCAGCGCTTTACCATCTTCATTCTTAAAACCGGGAATACGATAAGCAGCGAAAATGGCGGGAATCTGGATATTCGCATCGTATACCGTATCAATAAATTCTTTTCCCAATGGTTTTTCTACCACTTTATTCCT
>CAMLGR010000194.1 GCA_946479615.1 uncultured Bacteroidota bacterium
CTGATGGTGTGGCGATGATAACATCAACATCTACCCATCCGCCTTCGATCTTGGCAACAAACTCATCCAGTCCTACATAGTCAGCACCGGCTGCTCTTGCTTCCGCATCTTTATCAGGTGTGCAAAGCACCAATACTTTTTTCGTCTTACCGGTACCATGCGGTAAGTTCACTGTACCACGGATCGCCTGGTCAGCTTTTTTAGGATCCACACCCAAACGGATGTGCAGGTCAACAGAAGCATCGAATTTTGCTGTGTTTACCTCTTTCACCAAAGAAGATGCTTCTTTAAGTGAGTATGATTTATTCTTATCTACCCTGGTATCGGCAGTTTTTCTTTTTTTGCTAATGAATGCCATAATAATTCTTTTTTACCCGCCGTCGTTTTCGCAAAGGAGGGTTGTTAAGGTTTTAGTTTTCCCACGGAGCTTTACCGTCAACATTTAATCCCATACTGCGGGCTGTACCAGCGACCATTTTCATAGCGCTTTCCACTGTAAAGCAGTTCAGGTCGGGCATTTTGTCTTTTGCAATGACCTCTACCTGTGCCCAGGTAACCTTACCTACTTTTGCACGGTTGCTCTCTTTGGAACCTTTCTGAATTTTAGCGGCTTCCATTAACTGAATAGCTGCCGGAGGAGTTTTAATAACAAAGTCAAAACTCTTGTCAGTATAAACAGTGATTAATACGGGAAGAACTTTTCCCATTTTGTCCTGCGTTCTTGCATTGAACTGCTTACAGAATTCCATGATATTGATACCCTTGGAACCCAAAGCCGGACCGATCGGAGGTGCGGGGTTGGCCTGGCCACCCTTTACCTGTAGCTTAACAAAGCCAGATACTTCTTTTGCCATTTTCTTTGATTTATTGGTTCAAGCGACCCGTTGCATTCGCAGTAAGCGAGACAATGTGGTCTCCCAAATTCCTCATTCCCAATTGATTGGGATTTCTAAGAACTTATTGGGGCTGCAAAGATAGGGCTTTGGAGAGTGTCAGGCAAGAAATTTAAGGACAAAATTCAAAAATCAAACTGCAAAGAACTTACTTCTGCAAAACCCCTTTTACATTTGACTTTTGAATTATTCTACCGCTCTCTTCTTCCTGAAATTCAGGTAATCCAGGTAGTAGATGATTTTGAACGACAGGTTATTATTTCTGGGCGCATCCACGGTGCGCTGGAGATTTTTAAAGTAATTATAATCGACCGGGTCTCCGTCGCGCAGGGCCTGCACCTTCCATACCAGGTTGATAAAACTGCCCGGCGCAAACTGCCAGGTATATACCGCATCGATGTTGAAGATGTTGAAATTCTGGTTATTGACCTCCACGTTGGAGTGTTTAGTCGGTTCCAGTGTACCATCCTGCTGCAGATCATAGAGCTGCTTCACTTTTACCTTGCTCGAATAATGCCTTGCCCTGAATGTGATCCCCGATTTATTGTTGAAGCTGTATTTAAAACTCAGCACGTTCGAGAAAGTAGTAAGATAACGGCGTGAAAAGATAATGTCTTTTAATACCTCGTTACCACTACCATCATCTTCATAATACTGTTGGTAGTACCCTGCATCATTATTCGCCGGGTTGTATACCAGGTCATGACTGAGAGATATCCGGTCGTTGAACCGGTAGCGATGCGATATATCTATTTCATGATTGGGACTGTTGAATAAACTCCTGATCCCTACAAAGTAGTTGAAGCTGAGATAATATTTCTTGGTGTAGTTGGTTTCAAACCAGGGATTGAGTTGTAACCTGGAAGGAGTACGGAACGAATAACCCTGTACACGCGGCTCATAAAAATCATTTCCATGCGCTACATACCCAAGGTAGAAACCTGTATACCAAAGATTTTTAAATTGAATATTACCATTTACGTTGGTGTTGAATGTCTGAAACCTGTTATCTATCTTCTGTCCGGGAACATCTTTGTACAGGAAGCTGTAGTAAGCATTGTAGTTTATCTGTATCCTGTTGTACCAATTGGTTGGCTTTAACCATTTATAGGCTGTCCAGAAATAATGATCGATGAAATTATTATTGTACAGGATGCCCATATCATTGATATCATATTTCTCATCCGCTATCTCTTCACCCAGTTGAAAATTCCATCGTCCGCCGGTTTTGGTAAAATTGAAATTATGCGAGTACCCATTCTGATTAGCTCCTTTCTGCATTAACTGGCTGATCGCTATTTTACCATTCCAGTTGTAGGTATTCTTTTTATTATTGAAATCAAATAAAGCGGCGCTGACATTGGCATCGTAATCGCTCCCGTTTCTCAATACATTGGTATTGATAAATGAAACGGCTGAATTGTTCTTTAAGGTCTGATCAAATACAACGATGTTGTAATTGGTCAGCGGGTTTGTTTGTTCTTTTCTTTTTCCCTTGTCTACAATATTCTCTACTTCTGCATACATGGGTTTGGTAATCGCATTGAATACACCCAATCCAAAACCTTTTTTCGTACGCCCTGATATTTTGGTCGCATTGATGAGTTTTGATTCCAGCGGGTTGTCAATGACTTCTTCATCAGGGCTGATCCTGTCATATATATCGTTTACATGAATCGGCGTACCTCCTACCCTTCTTGAATAAAACAGGTTGCCTTTGTTGAAGAGTTCGGTACCTTCTGTAAAGAAAGGACGGTTCTCATTGTATTTTACTTCAAAGGGAGTAAGATTCAACACCTTGTTATCGCTTTGTACCTGGCCGAAGTCAGGAATCAATGTCATATCGAGTGTGAAGGCATCGTTGATACCATATTTCACATCCATTCCTCCATTCACCGATGCACTTACATCTTTTACGCCTTCTGTTTTATTGGGATAATGATTCAAGTACGTAGAGAGGTATGGAGAGAAGGACAACCGTACCGGTGGTTTTATTTTTTCAATGCCTGTCCATAAACCTTCCTGGTTGACAAACCCATTTACCTTGGGATCGACCGGGCTCCACATAAACTGCCGCCCGGCTTTTTTCCGGTTGCGGGTAATGTTCATGCCCCAGGTCTGGTTCTCTTTGCTGACAAACCGCAATGCTGAATAGGGAATCCGCATTTCAAAGGTCCAGCCATCGTTTTGTATCTGCGATTCTCCATCCCATACGGCATTCCAGCTTCCATCTTCACCGGAGGTATTGGAATATTTCGCATCGAATTGTTCCCCGAGAGGAGTAATATAAAAACCGACACCGTTGATTTTATCATTATATGTATCGAGGATGACACCTACATAATCATTCACTCCGATCACATCGCGGCCCACCAGCTCTCTTGAAATACTATCCTTTGTTTTTTCATGACAATAACCTGCTACATAGATGGAGGTATTATCATATAAAAGATAGATTTCGGTACCGGAGACAGAATCTTCTATCGCGCCAAAATTCGGTCTCCATTCCACGAAACGGGTGGCGGGCACGGCCTCTTTCCAGGCGGCTTCTGTCAGATGTCCATCGATCTTAATTGTTGCAGTGGTGCGGTGAGCCGGTAAGCTTTTAGGGATAACCTGTGAAAAAACAGTGGCTGTCAATACCATACTAAGGCATAACAGGAAGAGATGCTTTCTCCGCATACGAGTGGTTGATTGGTTTACCGGTTGTGAACGATCAGTTATACGAAGATATACGTACGTAAATCCATTTTGTTACCGTTTATCAAAACTTAATGATGGTTTAGGAAAGCATTAACAAGAGGTGAGTGGTGAGTGGTCAGTGGTGAGCGGTGAGCGGCGAATAATCTATGGCCAATAATGAATAGCTAAAACCAGGTAAGCTGTTCACGATTCACCACTCACCGCTCACCACTGACCACTCACCACTCACCTTTTCATTTCCTGAGAAAATCATCATATGTAAACTGCTGCATGGTTTTGCCGGCTTCGATTTGTTTTTCGCCGGTGCTGCCTTCCTGCTGGATGGGTCGTTTGCCTACATTATCAAAGATGAGGCGGCCGGATGAATCGATAAAGCCAAACCCGTTATTGAAACAGAAAAAAGCCCAGGGCTGAACAGCGCTGTCGAGACTGTTTTTACTGAATGGAAAATCGTTGCCTGTCCATCCTGCCTGCCTGGTAAGGGTGGTGGCAATATCGATCTGCGATATGACCTTATCGATCACTCTTCCTTTTTGCATCAGCGCGCCGCCTAACCATAACATGGGGATGCGAAAATCATCTGCCTGTTTGCCTGTAGCCGGCAAACGGTGTCCGTGATCACCGGTGATGATGACAACGGTATGGCCCCACCAGGATTGATGGCTGCATTTTTCTATAAAATCTGCAATCACCTGGTCGGTATAGTGAAGAGAGTTGAGGAATTTATCCGTGATATCATCGCCGGGAAAGACAACCGGCACCGGTGTTTCAAAAGGTTCATGACTGCTAAGCGTGAGCCAACCGGCAAAGAAGGGTTGCGCCGATTTATTCAATTCATCAATGACGCGTTGCATCACTACCCCATCATGGGCGCCCCATTTGGAGTTCATATCCTTTTTCGAGAAATCGTTTTTGGAAATGATCGGATCAAACCCGCCATGTAATAAGTAAGATTTGATATTCGCAAATTCAGGTTCGCCTCCATAAAAGAAAGGTGTTGCATATCCTTTTTGTTTAAACAGCCCGGAAAGCGTTTTCAGTTTGGCTGATTTTCCCGGCGAATGAATGACAGTCGTATTGGGCATGGCCGGGTAACCACTAAGGATAGCAGGCAAGCCTTTATTCGTCCTGTCGCCCGAAGCATATACATTACTAAAATAAATACCCTGTTGTTTGAGCCGGTTGAATTGCGGCATGACTTCTTTCCCGCCAATAGAAACCCCTAATGACTTTTCGGTAAAACTTTCCCAAACGATCACGATCACATTGGTAGGCGTGTCTGCAGGGAAACGTATGAGTTGTTCGGTGGCGCCTCCTCCTTTGTATAAACTATCGATCACCTGTTGCTGCCTGGCTGCTGCTATATACTGGTAAGGATTTTTTCCCGACACGCCTTTGCTGAAAAGACTATGAAGAAAATTCCAGGGAGCGTTGATCGCTGCATGGTTAGCATAGTTATTCGTAGAAAAATAAACGCTGCTTTGATTCAATGGCGCCAGTTGCAATCCTCCGCGTATCGGGATGAATAATGCCGCCATGAGAACGAGTACCAAGACGCCGGTGACAATCCGCCGATTGGATTGAGGTGGGAAAAATATCTTTTGAAATATTTTTTTCCATAACAGCAGCAGTGCGATATAACAAATGAAGAACCCGAGGAAGATCCAGAACAAGGGCAGATGACTTATGGAAGCAAATGCTTCTTTGGGGGAAGAAAGAAATTGCAAGGGAGTGGCATCGATCCTGAATCCCCAGGCCGTATATATTTCCAGGTCGCAAAGGGAAAGCAGGAGTACGAGGAATAATAATGTATAGGTATATATCTTGTAAATAACCGGCCGTTGGAAAAAAGGGATCAGCAGGGAAAGAAGGATAAAAAAACAAACGGGCAACAGGATGTAAGCGGCCATGGAGAGGTCCATGCGGAGGCCGTGGGTGAAAGTGCCGATGATGGTAGCCAATCCAAGCTGTTTGGTATCTGCGCTGTGATAAGCTAAAAAAATAATTCTTAGCAGGTAAAAGAAAATAACCCAGGCTAAGAAATACAGAAAGATGAATTTAATTTTTGTCCTCATGGCAGGCGATAAGACTGCAAAGTAAAGAATTAAGCCAATGCTTTACTAAAACTATGTGAAACCTATGTGCCTATGATCCTATGTGGTAAATTACGCCATACTGGTATACATCATCTTCAAAGCAGTAAGTTTTTCTTTACCACATAGGATCATAGGCACATAAGTTTCACATAGGATAAAAAAATAAGGAATGAAAAAGTAAGCTGGTCGCTTAACTTTTTCATTCCTTATTTTTTTATCCTTATTTCTTATTTTAACTGATCTTTTCAACCTGCATATAGTTCAACTCCACAGGTGTAGATCTTCCGAAGATCTTTACAGTTACTTTCAGTTTTTTCTTTTCATCGTTCACTTCTTCGATCACGCCATTGAAGTCATTGAACGGTCCTTCGATGATCTTGATCGTTTCGCCAACGATAAATGGTTCACTCATGCTGACACCGCCTGCTTCGGCCATTTCATCCATTTTGCCAAGCATTTTGTTGACTTCTGCTTTACGGAGGGCGATCGGGTTTTCTTTACCCAGGAAATGGATCACACTGTTGGTGTTCTTGATCGTATCGCGAAGATCATCATTGAGTTTTCCGTCAGTCACTTCGATCATTACATAACCCGGGTAGTAGTTACGCTCGCGCATTACTTTTTTCCCGTTCTGTACTTTGTATACTTTTTCTACAGGAAGGAAGACTTGCTTTACCACCTCGCTCCAGCCACCACGGGAGATTTCTTTATCCAGGTATTCTTTCACTTTCCGTTCCTTTCCGCTTACTACCCGGAGAACAAACCATTTGGTTTCCTGTTGCTTGTTATCAGTTGTTGTCGCTTCCATTGTTATTTGAAAAATTGATTATAAACGAACTTCAATGCACCACCTGCCAGGAAATCCATAAGGGATACAACAGCTGTGATCACCAGTGTTGATACCAGTACAATCATGGTTGATTGCTGCAACTGTGACCAGTTGGGCCAGGTAGTTTTCTCAGTCAGTTCCTTGTACGAATCTTTTAAGTAACCAGATATTTTATTCATTGTCCTTGGTTTGAAATGATCAGCACGGGCGGAGAGATTCGAACTCCCATCAAAGGTTTTGGACCCCGAAGCCTCGGGGCTCTTTCTGCCATTGATGGTCTTTCAGTCTTTCCATCCTGAATTATAAGAACTATTTGCTGCACGGGCGGAGAGATTCGAACTCCCATCAAAGGTTTTGGAGACCTCTATTCTGCCATTGAACTACGCCCGTGTATTTCTACAGTTTGGTACCGGCAATCCGGAACGATCCCCGTAGAAAGCTAAAAGCTATTCCGCAGGTTGCGAAACAGCTTTTAGAACTTATGTTGTAAAGATAAAAATCTTTTACAAAAGACCCGCTGCTAAAAGCTAAGAAGCTAATAGCGAAGGGCTTATTTTATGATTTCAGTCACCTGTCCGGCACCAACGGTACGGCCACCTTCGCGGATCGCGAATTTCAAACCTTTTTCCATCGCGATCGGCTGGATCAGCTTCACGGTCAGGGAAGTGTTATCACCAGGCATAACCATTTCAGTACCTGCATTCAGTTCAACTTCACCGGTAACGTCAGTTGTACGGAAGTAGAACTGCGGACGGTATTTGTTGAAGAATGGAGTGTGACGGCCACCTTCTTCTTTGCTCAGTACGTATACTTCGCATTTGAATTCAGTGTGCGGAGTGATAGAACCGGGAGCGCAGATAACCATACCACGACGGATCTGAGTTTTCTCAATACCGCGGAGGAGCAGACCGGCGTTGTCACCAGCTTCACCTTCGTCAAGGATTTTGCGGAACATTTCCACACCTGTTACTGTAGAAGTAAGAGGAGCGTCGATCAGACCAACGATCTCAACACCTTCACCAGTTTTAACGCGACCTCTTTCGATACGGCCTGTAGCAACAGTACCACGACCAGTGATAGAGAATACGTCTTCAAC
>CAMLGR010000195.1 GCA_946479615.1 uncultured Bacteroidota bacterium
TACGGGATCCTTGCGAAGAAGGGTAGCAAACTTTCTTACCAGGCCGGTCTGCGCCTGGTAGAGATCAATCCCAAAACCGGGAAACTTTTTACCGAAAAGCCTGAGCTCACTGTGCTGACCACTTCTTTAGGCGAAGGCTCATTTATTATTAAAGGAAAGGATGGATACTATTACCTGTTTGCTTCAAGGGGAAAATGCTGCAGCGGCATCAATAGCACTTACCAGGTGGTCATGGGCAGATCGAAAAATGTAAAAGGCCCTTATTTGAATAAAGAAGGAGAAAGCTGGGTGGATAATAAATACAGTCTTTTCCTGGAAGGCAATTATGAAGAACCCGGCCGTGGACATAATGGATTTTTTACCGAACATGATACCACTTTCATCGTTTATCATGCCTACACCCGTTCGGCAAATGGGATGTCACTGCTCAACATCAAACCAGTCTATGCAGATGAAAAAGGCTGGCCCACCATAGAGCGGAGCTCGCGACTGTTCAAGCGGGAAGAGGTGTCAGGTGTTAAATTTTAGGTGTTGGATGCGAACATTCACTTAACATTTAAAACCTAAAACTTAACACCTAACATCTCTCTCCTCTACAGTGCTTTCACCCTAACAGCGCATCCTCCTCCGGGAGCGAGTTTGATGGAAATAGTGGAACTGCTTTGTACAGGTATGGTCTCAATGCTATAGGCTTCGGGATTGGTCTTCCAGTCGGCGGTAGCGGCATCTTTATAAATGATCGCTGTATATTTTTTTCCTTTATCTAAAAAACTAAGCGGAACAATAGCCGTACGACTGTTCTCATCCGTCACAGCGCCGATAAACCAATCCGCTTTTCCTTTTTGTTTTCTCGCAATCGTTACATAATCACCCGGTTCGGCTTCGATGATCTTTGTATCATCCCAATCCGTTGGTACATCTTTGATAAACTGGAACGCATCCATCTTTGCTTCATAATTCTCCGGCAGATCGGCCGCCATTTGCAAAGGGCTATAGATCGTTACATACAGGGCCAGTTGTTTAGCCAAAGTCGTATGCATCTGCCGGTCGGGTGCAAAGGATACATAATTTTTCATTTTAAAAATACCGGGCGTATAATCCATCGGGCCGCCCATCAGCCGGGTGAAAGGTAAAATGGTTTCATGCTCGGGCGGACTTCCATTGCTGAATGCATTGTATTCATTACCCCTTCCTGCTTCGCTGGCTATCCAGTTGGGATAGGTGCGTTGCAGACCGGTGGGCCGCATGGGTTCATGCATATCCACCATCACATGGTATTGCCATGCTTTTTGTGCTACACGTTCATAATGATTCACCATCCATTGCCCGTCATGCGCTTCTCCCCGCGGAATGATCCTTCCCACATAACCGGTTTTTACTGCATGATAACCGTAGCTGGTCATGAAACGAAAAGCGGTATCGAGACGGCGATCATAATTGGTAGCCGACCCCGATGTTTCATTGTGCATGATCAGCGATATCCCTTTTGCTTTTGCATACGCTGTAATCTCTTTGATATTAAAATCGGGGTAAGGAGTTACAAAATCAAATACATTTTCTTTCCAGTTGCCAAACCAGTCTTCCCAGCCCGTGTTCCATCCTTCCACCAACACGCCCTGAATATTATTCTTTGCCGCAAAATCGATATAACGTTTTACATTCGCAGTAGTAGCTCCATGCTTACCACTGGGAATTAAATTTCCTTTAGTATCGGTACTGTCAGCGAAATCGGAATAGCTCCAGGTGCTTTTGGCTGTTTGCATTTCCCACCACACACCTACGAACTTCATAGGTTTTATCCAGGAAGTGTTGCCGGGCAGTGCAGGATCATTCAGGTTCAATATCATTTTGGAAGAAAGAATATCCGTTGCTTTATCGCTTACAATGATCGTACGCCAGGGCGTATGAAAAGGCGCATGGAGATAAGCTTTATTACCGATGGCATCGGGAACCAGGCTGGCTGTTAAACTATAACTGCTGTTGTTTACATGCAATTGCATGGCCGGGTAATTGATCAGCGCGGCTTCATGAATATTGATATAAATGCCTTCCGCCGTTTTCATCATCAGCGGTGTTTGTACAGCATGGGAATCGGTTACAGTGCGCACGGCAATATCGGTGGCCTCATTTACCATTTTGCTGTTATCGATCTGGCTGATAGTAGAAGTGGTATAGAGATATTCATTGGTATCGAAATCACCCGGTATCCAGAAGCTCTTATGATCACCGGTGAGATTGAATTGAGTGAGCTCGTTCTTAACAATGAAATATTTCAGGTTCGGTTGTTTGGGAAATTCATAACGGAAACCTACACCATCGGCAAATACACGAAAAACAATATCCAGTAAAAGACCGGCCGGTTTTGCTGAACGCAAATGGATCTTCAGTTCCTCGTAATGATTGCGGATATTTTTTACTTCACCCCAAACCGGTTGCCAGCTCTCATCCACCGATCTTTTTTCCGTACCGGTTAATTCAAATCCCTTGTAAAATGTGCTGTCTGCATCCAGCACAAAACCCATCTGCGACCAGTTGATCACTGTTTTCTGATCAAATAAAACGGTATAGGAAGGAATGCCTTTATCATCGAGATTGAAACTTAATACTACCCGGCCCATCGCAGATGAAATGGGAGCTGGGTTGGCCCGGGCAACAACGGCTGACACTAATAGAACGGCGATCAGGGAAACGGCTTTCTTGTGAAATGTTTTCATGCTATAATTTTTTTTCATGGCGCGGCTATTTTGCCATACAAGGAGATTTTATTGTTACCGGCATCACGGTTGTATTCTTCTGAATTGAGTTCGGGATCATGGGTGAAAACGGATTCATAAAAAGAATGAAGCTGGTTGCTGAATGAATAAGTGAGCCGGTCGGTGCGGTAAGGCTGGTCGGTTATCCATTCCGGGCAGGCAAGTTGCGCAACCAGCTTTTCGTTTCTTTTTACAAGAATATTGACAGCGCCGGGTTTGGCAGCAAAGCGGGTAGCCTGCAAACCCGCAGTTGCTTCTGCCTGGATATTGTTTACGTATAAACTGCTTTTTTCTTTGAGGAGGGTGATGATTTCCACCGAATCCTCCCAACTGACCGGTACCCCTCTTTTTTCAATCTCCACTACGGGTATATTGTAAGGCGATGGTTCAATAAGATGATTATATTTTTTATAAAACGCAACGATCACGTCTTTATCCTGGTAGGGCGAGGCTTCTTTCTTCCACTGGCTCTTATAATATTTTAATAATATCGAAAATCCATCATTATGATTCACTTCGGGTGCCAGGTGATGCCCTTCGGGATAATCGTTCCAGGTAATAATATTGATCAGCGATACATCCTTACTGACAGAGAACTCCAGTTGTTTCCGGAAGTTGTAGGATAAGCCTGTGACGATATATTTCCGTTCCGTTTGACCGATCCCTGCTTTTACTGCATCTTCCGCGTAATGAAACATATCCCAGGTTCCTCTCTTCAATAATTTGGACGTATAAAAATCAGGGAATGCCGAACCGGTAAAACTTCTTTTTCTTTTCTTGCATTGATCGGCTACCATATTACCGATGTAATTATCGCTGTAAGGCAATGTCCATAACCAGACCGCCGGGAAATAATCGAGGTATTTATTCAGCTTTTCTTTGCTGATCTGTTCATTGATGGAGATGACACAGGCAAATTTTTCCTGTACGGCATCTTCCAGTTTCTTATACGCCTGTGCGATATAATATTGTTCCGGTAAATGATGTGTGTCGGAAGGAATATCGGCAAGACCATCTCCGTACCAGGTATAGATCACCAGGCGCCCATCAGGTGTGCGCAGCCAATGCCGGTTATCATGTCCCACTTCAGTAAAAATGCTGTTGATGCGTTCCGCAAAACCGGCAATACGACCAGCTTCTGTAGTACCGGAAGGGTGGGAAATGCAGAACGTCAGTTTAAAATCGATATTCTTTTTATCGGCAACACGGAAATAGGCTTTGATAATATCATCCCAGCTATCATTTCCCAATGTATAATAAAACTGGAACCCATCGATGCCCGATGCCAGGGCCGTGCGCATTTCAAATTCCACGGCTTCATCCAGTGTTGCTTCCGCGAGGTATTTATCGGCGATCACATTTACCTGTGTCAATCCGCCCAGTGCAGAAGTGATATTCCCGGTTGGGGAATAATAATCGGGGTTGCAACTGTCTTCGAACTTATGCCCTTTATAGCGGATGATATTGGTCATGCAATGTGCCATCACCAGTTTTTTATCAGTGAGCGCCAGGCTTAATTGCGGCTGATCTTTCAGCTCGTCGCGTAGTTTACCGCTGCTGCTAAATCCATACAGGACACAGGCAAGCAAAGCCACCCAACCTGTGCGATAGGTATAAAAATTCATTCAGCATTTTTAAGATGATAAAAAGCAAAAGAAGGTGCCGGTTAACCTCCCGGCACCACTATGAACGATTGCTTAACCCTAATATCCCGGATTTTGCTGCCCGGATAATTGTGCATTGGCATTTAACTCATTCAATGGGATCGGCCATGAATAGGACTTTTCATCTTTCCAGTTGAAAGGTCCTGTTACATTCAGGGCTGTTTCATAATACTGTGCTTCTGACTTTCCAATGCGCCAGCGGCATACATCGAACCACCAGCTTCCTTCATTGAATAATTCGGCCCAGCGCTCATAATAAAGCGGGTTGGTACCCAACACCGGATCACCGATAGCACTGGTAGTAGCTGTCAGGCTTGCATAGTCAACCGGTGATGGCGCATTGATCGGGTAATTGTAGGCCCTGCGTTTTACTTTGTTCAGGTATTCGAGCGCCGTTACATTATCACTGGTGTTTTTCGCAGCTTCTGCATATAACAGGTATACATCTGCCATGCGCAACAGGTAATAATTCCATGCATCGGCAGGGCCTGTGTTATTGATGTTATTGAAGATGGGTGAATATTTACGGACGCTCCAGCCATATTTATCAACCTGTCCTGCAAAGAAATTAGGTTTGGAAACCGGGAACCAATGCTCACCATCGAATTTTACCGAATCAACCCAGGGTTGCAATGCATTTACATACAAACGCGGATCGACTGTTTTGTTGGTCCTTGCCAATAAGGATTGCGCCTTGTACGCAGGGTCCATGATCTTTTGCGGATTGGTATAAGTGGCAGGCGCTCCTGTATAAGCCGGGTTGTTCACCAATGTATAAGTGCCAAGATTGAACCCGAAGCGCAATACATTCTTATCATGCAATATTTCATTACCATATCCTAACGGATTGGAAGCGCCTTCCGTTCCATCATACCCCAGTGCCCAGGGTGGCCAGATCAGGCAGTTGATCGCTTTAGAATTGGCATTATCGCCATACACTCCATAATTGCCTTTTGAATTCTCATCGATGTTCAATTCGAATAATGATTCTTCATTGAATTCATTGGCGCTGATACCGATAAACGCATCTTTATATTTGGCATACGGCATCAATGTCTTGCCGCTGTTCGTGATCACATCCAGCAAAGTAGTTTTTGCTTTGGCCCAATCCTGTGTAAATACATACGCTTTACCCAATAAGGCTTTGGCCGACCATTCTGTTACGCGGCCGATGTCATTACCTGTCCATACTTTACTCTTCAGTAATGTAGCTGCCTGTGTCAGATCACTTTCAATAAGATCCCATACTTTTCTTGTGGAACTGCGTGGTTGCTGTGTGCTTTCCAGGCTTGGAGGAAGACCCTCGAAGATCGGAACTCCTTTTTTGTCACCACCACCTGCTGTTGTAATATATGCTTCGCCAAACAGGCATTCCAGCTCGAAATAATAATAAGCACGAAGGAAATAAGCCTGCCCACGGATATAATCAACCGTTACCTTATCATCCGCTTTCCCATACTTCGACATGAAGAGATCCGCACCTGCCAGCGCCACATTGCAATTCTTTACACCGGTATACAATACCTGCCATGCTTCGAGTGCATACTGGTTGGTGGTGCTGAGATTGGTATTCGCCATTTCATTCCAGCCCGGATCGCCGTTATACGCTGAATTGACCGCATGCTCTGAATTGGAAACCGCTTTTGGCAAAAAATGAAACCCAAATAACCCGGGGTCGCGCAGATTGGAATAGCAGGGCGCCAGTATGCTCTGCAGGTCATTAAGACTGGCGGGGTAGTTATTGGTAGAGTAAGCATCGGTGGGCCCTACCAGTGTCGGACTTTTCACACAACCGGTAACGATTGTGATCAGCAGCATCGTACTATATATTTTCTTAATCATTGTTTACGTTTTGAATGGTACATTAAAAATTAAGGTCAAGACCTACAGAATATATTCTCGAGTGCGGATATTGGGATACGGCATCCAGTCCGCGCGTTGTTACACCAGGATAACCCGCCATAGAGAAAGCGCCGCCAATTTCCGGATCGAGACCGGAGTATTTGGTGATGGTAAACAGGTTATTGGCCATTACAAATACCCGCGCGCTCTTCAGGCTTATCCTGTTCAGCACCGGGCTGGAGAAGGTATAACCGATCTGCAGGTTCTTTAATTTCAGGTAGCTTCCGCTTTCCACGAAATAACTATTCACAGAAGTATAATTCTTGTTCGGATCCAATGTGAATGTTCCATTCGGGTTCGCTACACCTAATCTTGGTTGCGAGGTAAGACCATTGCCGTCCAGGAAGGAAGCTCCGAATACTTTGTTCGTCGTATTGCCATCTGCAAACGGGTACATTTCATAGGCTTTCACACCATTGAAAAGATCGACGCCTGCAACACCGTTAAAGAGCAATGCGACATCGAATCCTTTATAGTTAAGACGGATATTCGCACCATACACCAGTTTCGGATGCGGGTTGCCGATCACCTGCCTGTCGGCTTCAGAAAGTGTAGCGCCATTCTTCGGATCATGTGCAAATTGAAGATCACCGGCATGCGCATTTGGCTGTGCACTGGCAGCAGCTTCTGCATCTGTTTTGAAGATGCCCACTACACGGTATCCATAATAAGAACCAAATGGTAACCCTGCTTTGGTGATGGTGATCGGCTGGTTAGACATGACACTGAATCCTGCATCACCATTGCTATAGTAATTATAGCCATCGTACAACGCATCTGTTTCAATACCATCCAGGTCCTTCACTTTATTCTTATTAAATCCTGCCGTTACGCTTACATCATAACCGAGTTTACCTACATTATCTTTATATCCTAACAGGATATCGACACCTCTTCCGCTCACTTTACCGATATTGGTTAAATAGAATTGTGTAAAGCCGGCGCTTAATGGTAAAGGCAGGCGATACAACATGTCTTTTGTTGTCTTGTTATACCACTCGATCGTGTAATACAATTTTCCTTTCAGGGCTTCTCCATCCACCGCGATATTGGTCTCGTACACTGTTTCCCAATGCAATGCAGGGTTAGGAATGGAATTGATGGAATTAGCGATCACCAGTGGTGCATTGGGTGCAAAATTTTGTCCGCCCGATGATAAACCGCCACCTGCCGT
>CAMLGR010000196.1 GCA_946479615.1 uncultured Bacteroidota bacterium
CATGGATGTGGTGTCAATTGTTTCAGACCAAGGCTGATACGTTTTTTCTCATCATCGAAATCAAGTACCACCACACGGATCTTCTGATCCATCTTCAGTACTTCACTCGGGTGAGAGATACGACCCCATGAGATATCAGTGATATACAACAAACCGTCGAGACCACCGAGGTCCATGAACGCACCGAAATCGGTGATGTTCTTGACAGTACCTTCCAGTACCTGGCCTTTTTCGAGCTTGCTGATGATCTCTGCACGTTGTGCTTCGATATCGCTTTCGATCAGCGCCTTGTGAGATACAACAGCATTCTTGATGGCTTCGTTGATCTTCACCACTTTGAATTCCATTGTTTTTCCTACAAACTGATCGTAATCTGTTACCGGTTTAACATCGATCTGTGAACCTGGTAAGAATGTTTCCATACCAAATACATCCACGATCAATCCACCTTTTGTTTTGCTGGTGATCGTACCTGTGATCACTTCACCTGTTTTGTGAACTTCCACGATACGCTCCCATGCACGGGTAATACGGGCTTGTCTGCGGCTCAGGTTCAAATGCCCCTGCCTGTCTTCTTTCTCCACTACCATTACTTCCACTTCATCACCAATACTGAGGTTCTGGATGTCACGGAATTCATTCAGGGAGATCAGGCCATCGCTTTTAAAACCAATGTTCAATACGACATCGGTCTTGGTTAATCCTACAACGAGCCCTTTGATCAGTTCGCCGTCGTTCAGTTGCACGAAAGTGTTTTCATACACTTTATCGTACTTCAGTTTTTCGTCCTTCGTGTAAGAAGTAACGTTACGTTTGTCTACGCTCCAGTCAAAATCGTCGTGAGCCGTAGCCACCACAGGTGCAGTTTTTGTCGCTGTAGAAACTTCTGCGGTATCCGCAGCAGCATTCTCCTGTGCATCAGCGTTTAAGTGTTTTTGAATCAAATTTTGAAACATGATAATATCCCGAAGGTTTTAAATCGGGGGAGCAAAGATAACGGAAAGTTCGGAAAATCAGGCAGTTCAGGAGCGTTTTTTCAGGAGGCCATTCGAAGTAATTTATTGTTTTTCAATTAATTATGAATTATAAGTTATGAATGATGCTTGGTCGCCATTTACAGCAACTTTTTAGCTTTACACCCCGGTTCAGAATTCATCACTCATAATTCATAATTCTCTCCATCTTTACAAAAAACTACCCTTGCTGTATCGCTGTCTTAAGGTCATTGTTCGCTTGGCCATGCGGCTCTTCTGCCGTAAGATCATTATCAATAAACCAGCGCTGCTGAAAGCAAAGGGTCCCCTGCTGCTGGCCTGCAATCATCCCAATTCATTCCTCGATTCTGTTATTCTCGACACACTTTTTGAACAACCGATCTGGTCACTGGCCAGGGGAGATGTTTTTAAAAATAAAAGGATCGCCCGCCTGCTTGCCGCCATGAAGATCTTACCCGTCTATCGCACCAGTGAAGGCACTGAAAACCTGGAAAAGAACTATGCCACTTTCGATGCCTGCTCCGGCATCTTCAAAGAAAACGGGCTGGTGGTTATTTTCAGCGAAGGAAAATGTATCAACGAATGGCATCTCCGTCCCTTAAAGAAAGGAACCGCGCGCCTCGCCATCAAATGCTGGGAAGAAAAGATCCCATTGATCGTTTTACCTGTTGGGATCAACTATAGCTCCTTCCGGCGATTTGGAAAGAATGTGTATATCAATTTCGGAAATGCGTTTGATGCAACTGTTATAGAGGGAAAAACTTCAGACGGAGCCAAACATGTATCCTTTAATCAAATATTAAATAATGAGTTTAAACAACTCGTTTATGAAATACCGAAAGACAATATCTCCCTGCAGGAAGAAAAACTGGGAATGACTATTCCCTTTTATAAAAAGATGATCCTGTCTGTTCCCGCACTCGCCGGCTTTTTATTACACTGGCCCCTGTATGTACCTCTCAAACGATTCACATTAAAAAATACATGGCACAACGATCACCACGATTCCGTATTGATGGCGCTGTTATTATTCGCGTATCCTGTTTACCTGTTGCTGATCAGTCTTGGTATTTTTATAGCAACAAAAAATTACTATAGTTTCTTCCTGTTGCTGTTATTGCCACTTTGCGCCTGGTCCTATATGCAGCTCAAACCCCAACTCGATAACCCTATGTGAAACCTATGTGCCTATGTGGTGAGATTACGCCAGTCAGTTCTTTTACCACATAGGAACATAGGAATACACACATAGAATTACTACAGAGAATCTTTACTGATGGCTTTGGCAGCAATAAACCCGCTTGTCCACGCATGCTGAAAATTGAACCCGCCGGTTATACCATCCACATCCATGACTTCGCCAGCGAAATATAACTGCGGCACCAGTTTACTCTGCATGGTATTCGCATCGATCCCATTTAAATGAATACCACCAGCCGTTACAAATTCTTCCTTGAAGGTCGTCTTGCCTTTTATTTCAAACTCACCTGCGAAAATATTCTTCACCAGTTTATTCTCTTCCTTCGCCGGCAGATCGGCCCAGCGTATATCTTTTACACCGGAATGAATAAGCAGGAATTCCCATAACCGCTGCGGCAATCCAAATGGGTTTCTTGCCATGATGCTTCTCGAAGCTAGTTCAAACCGCAACTGTTTGAATTGAGCAGCGCCGGTTTGTTCATTGTATTCCGGCAACCAGTTGATCAATACCGAAAACTGCCAGTTACGCGCCGCCAGTTCCCGCGCACCCCAGGCACTCGTTCTTAAAATAGCAGGACCACTCAATCCCCAATGCGTAATAAGCAACGGACCTTCCTGCTCCAGTTTGGTTCCCATCACTTTCACTTTTGCAAGCGGAACACTGACACCCATCAGCGAAGTGACCGGGTGACCCGGCATATTAAACGTGAATAAAGAAGGAACGGGTTCTTCAATCGTATGTCCTGTCGACTGCAACCAGTTAAACATGGTTGTTTTGGGATAACCGCCACTGGCGATGCAGAGATAATCTGCTGTCAGCAATCCCTGGCTGGTTGATACCTGCCATGAAGTATCTTTTTTTTCGATCCGGGTTACTTCTGTGTGCATACGAATACCAACACCATACGCTTTTGCTTCATTCAGCAGGCAATCGATGATGGTCTGCGAAGAATTGGTGACCGGGAACATCCTTCCATCTTCTTCCGCTTTTAACTTCACTCCTCTTTCTTCAAACCATTGAATGGTACCGGTGGTAAAAAACTGGTGAAAGGATTTCTTTACAAAATTGCTTCCGCGGGGATACCGGCGGCTCATACCGGCAATATCAAAACAGGCATGTGTGGCATTGCAACGACCGCCACCGCTTATTTTTACTTTGGCCAATACCTTATTACTTTTTTCCAGGATGATCACTTCAAGCGCAGGATTCATCCGTGCCGCATTCACGGCACAAAAGAAACCAGCTGCGCCGCCACCGATCACTATTAATTTTTTTCCTGGCATGTATAAAACAAAACCCCTCATCGAGGGGTCAGCTATTTAACTGGTAAAAAGATTCGGGTTCTTTTTTTCCGCGGCTTCGATGATCGAATAATCAGAGAGTATATCCGCTTTGTTTTTCCTGACACAAACATCATGTTCGAAATGAACAGAAGGTTTACCATCCTTGGTACGCACTGTCCAGCCATCACTTTCTGTAAACACGTCCCTTTTCCCGAGGTTGATCATGGGTTCGATCGCCAGCACCAGGTTTTCTTTGAGTTTCTGACCGCTTCCGCGTTTGCCATAATTAGGCACCTGCGGATCTTCATGCATCTTTCTTCCCAGGCCATGTCCGACCAATTCTCTCACCACCCCATATCCATTTTTCTTTTCAGTATATTCCTGGATGGCAAAACCGATATCACCTACACGATTACCGGCCACTGCTTTTTCAATACCCTTGTATAAAGATTCTTTGGTCACTTTTATCAGTTGCATTACATCCTTACCCGGATCGCCGATAGCAAAAGTATATGCATGATCGCCGTGCCATTCATTCAATATAACCCCAACGTCTATTGATACAATATCCCCTTCCTTCAATTCGCTTTTCGTAGGAAACCCATGCACCACCACATCATTGACGGAAATGCAGGAGTTAAAAGGATAGCCATTATAATTCAGAAAAGAAGGAACGGCCTTATGATCTTTGATAAACTCCCCGATCGTATTGTCCAGCGATATAGTAGTGATCCCCGGCTTAAGCAGGCCCGCTATCTCCGTCAGTGTTTTACTGACAAGCCGGGCGCTTTTGCGCATCAGTTCTACTTCTTCATCTGTTTTAGAAACCATCATAATTACGTGCAAAATTAAATAAAAGAAACACTTAATTGAAGTGTTAGGTTCCAGGTTTTACATTTTAGATGGCAAATATATTCTATGTGAATCCTATGTGTCCTGTGTGCCTATGTGGTGAGACTACGCCATTCTATTATTTGTAACCTTCAATAAAATAGCTTTTTACCACATAGGCACACAGGACACATAGGGTTCACATAGGGTTTTCGCATCTAAAATTTAACGCCTGAAGCAACACTCCCTTCTCCTAAAAAAAGAAGACCTGGCAAGCGCACTCACCAGGTCTGTAATGATATAATTACTTCTTAGTATTGTATTGCAGATGTTGTTTGCCTTCCCTGCAAACGACCGCTTTTCATCAGGCCATCGTATTGTCTCATCAGCAGGTGTGTTTCGATCTGCTGAAGCGTATCGAGGATAACACCTACCATGATCAGCAGTGATGTGCCACCAAAGAAAGTAGAGAACCCTTGTGTAACACCCAGGCGCTGGGCAATACCAGGCAGGATACCAACCACGGCCAGCAAAATCGCACCGGGGAATGTGATCTTATCCATGATGCTGCCGATATAA
Source organism: uncultured Bacteroidota bacterium (assembly GCA_946479615.1). Next base: position 4,890 of record CAMLGR010000196.1, read on the forward strand.
TCTGCTGTCGGCTGACCTGGCTTAACACCCGGTATAAAACCATTGTTCTGTTTCAGGTTGTCGGCCGTCTGCTTGGGATTAAATATCAGGGCCGTGTACAGGAAGGTAAACCCGATGACCACCACGGAATAGATGAGCATATACACTACATCCCGGTGATCGGTAAACATCTTTGAAACATCATTAGCCTTTCCTAAGGTGAACAAGGTAGGAAGGAACATGATGGCCTGGGCAAAGATGATCGGCATTACACCGGCACTGTTTACTTTCAATGGTAAAAACTGCCTGGCGCCACCGAACTGCTTGTTGCCTACGATTTGTTTGGCATAGTTAACAGGAACTTTTCTTACGCCCTGGATCAATAATATACATCCGAGGATGATTGCGATCAGGATCGCTATTTCCACGATAAAGACCAGGATATACCCGGCACGGGTAGATTTATCAGCCAGCTCCTGTAAGAATGCCTGTGGCAAACGGGCCAGGATACCGATCATGATGATCAGTGAAGTACCATTACCCAATCCTTTATCCGTGATCTTTTCACCCAGCCACATAACAAACAGGGTACCTGCTGTAAGGATGACAATGGTAGAAAGAGTGAAAAAAGGAAATCCGGGTATGATAGCCTGCGAAGCTGTTTGTTTCAGGTAGCCGACATAAGCAAATGCCTGTACAATAGTTACCGCTACGGTAAGATAACGGGTGTATTGATTGATTTTTTTACGGCCGCTGTCGCCTTCTTTCTGCATCTTCTGGAACTTGGGGACCAGTACGGTCATCAATTGCATAAAGATGGAAGCAGAGATATAAGGCATGATACCTAATGCAAGAATAGATGCCATATTGAAAGCACCTCCGGCAAATGTATTAATCAGGTCAAGGATACCATTACCCTCTACTTTGTTCTTTTCGAGAATGATGGGATCGATACCCGGTAATACGATATGCGAACCTAAACGATAGACCGCGACAAGCAATAACGTGAAAAGTATCTTGCTTCTCAGCTCTTCGATACTCCAGATATTCTTTAAGGTCTGAATTAATTTCTTCACGAGTGTTAAAAAGTTTAAGAGCCTTTAAACATACTACCCCGCTAAGCTTTTGCTATACAGAGTAAAAGACGCATGGTATGCGTCTTGCAATTTAGCGAAATTTACTTAAGTATTTCGATACTGCCGCCGGCTGCTTCAATAGCTGATTTAGCCTTTTCGCTGGCTGCGTTTACCTTGAAACTGAATTTCCCTTTCAATTCGCCGGTTGCCAGGATCTTTACTTTATCATTCTGACCGATCAGCCCGTTGATATACAGGTTTTCGATAGTAAATTCCTTGATGCTGTATTTTTCAGCCAGTTGCTCTATTTGTCCGAGATTGAATACCCTGTATTCCACGCGATGCGGGTTGGAGAAACCACGTTTGGGAACACGGCGCTGGATCGGCATCTGGCCACCTTCATGCGCCATCTTTCTTTTATAACCGGCACGGCTCTGACCACCTTTTGTACCTTTTGTAGAAGTACCACCATGTCCTGAACCATCACCACGGCCAATTCTTTTTACTTTGTGCGTAGCGCCTTTTGCAGGCCTTAATTCATGTAATTTCATTGTTGCTGATTTTTAACTTACGGGGAATCACCCCTCGCTGATTAATTTGGAAATTTGCTGATTTGGAGATTTGATGATGAACTGACTTCCTCATCAGCACATCTCCAAATTTTCAAATCGCTTATGCTTCCTCCACTTTCACCAGGTGCGTTACCTTACGTACCATACCCAGGATTTGCGGGGTTGCTTCTACTTCCCTGCTGGAATTAGTCTTGTTAAGCCCCAGTGCCTGCAGCGTTAATTTCTGACGCTCGGGTCTGTCGATCGGGCTTTTTACCAATGTTATTTTTATCTTTTTCATTTTTTCAATCTTTGTATTAACTACCGGCTGCTAAACTGCCGGATGCCGACTGATTATTTTATCCGTTAAATACTTTCTTCAAACCCAATGTACGCGTCTTGGCTACATTGATAGGTTCACGCAATAAAGCCAGCGCCTTGAAAGTAGCTTTTACCACGTTATGCGGGTTAGCTGATCCCAGCGATTTGGCCAATACGTCGGTAACACCGGCGCTTTCCAGTACAGCTCGCATAGAACCTCCGGCGATCACACCCGTACCATGAGCAGCAGGTTTGATCAACACTTTGGCAGCGCCTTCTTTCGCCCATTGATCATGGGGAATAGTACCTTTCATAACAGGAACCTTGATCAGGTTCTTCTTGGCATCTTCAATACCCTTGGTGATGGCTTCCTGAACCTCCTTGGCTTTACCAAGACCATGACCTACCACGCCATTTTCGTTGCCCACAACTACCAATGCAGAGAAACTAAAAGCGCGGCCACCTTTTGTAGTTTTCACTACGCGATTGATAGCAACGACTTTGTCTTTCAGTTCCAGATCACCGGCTTTAACCCTGTTTACGCTAAACTTTGACATATTATTATTTTGGAATTTTGTCC
>CAMLGR010000197.1 GCA_946479615.1 uncultured Bacteroidota bacterium
TCGGAAGGATTGTCATCGATCGCGCCGTGGTAGACCAGCTTCCCGTTTTTGTCAAACAGGTAACATTCCGGTGTGCGTTTGGCTCCGAATGCATCGGCCATCGCCGAGTTTTTATCTACCAGGTAATACCAGCCGTATTGCTGATCGCTGGCATATTCTTTCATGGCAGCATAAGAATCATCATCATTGCGGCTGGCCTCGTTGGAGTTGAGTACCACCACACCTATATCATTGGATTGCGCATAGCTGCAGGCTTCTTTGGTGCGACCCTGGTTCTTGATCACATAGGGGCAGGTATTGCAACTGAACATGACCAGCAATCCATTTTTCTTCGTGGCATCCTTAAAGGAAACTTCTTTGCCGGAAATATCTTTCATTTTCAGTTCCGGGCTGGGAAGCGGCGACCCGATCGGAAGCGGATCGTTGACAGCCTGTACGCTCATCATACCCAGGAAGGCAATGGGCAAGGCTGAAAAAAGTATTTTTTTCATAGTGCTATATTTTGAGGTTTACCAAATTTCGGGAAAAAATCAGGCAGTTCGTGTACCGGCCGACAGGTTTTTGTTCCTTTCATCCACCTCGTGCTTGAGCGAATTGATACTCACATTCAGCTCGAAGCCGATCAGTAATACCAACGAGTTGAAATATATAAGCAGCATCAGGATCAGCACCGTACCGATCGATCCGTATAATTCATTGTAATGCGAGAAGTTATTCACCCAGTATGAAAACCCCGCGGTGAATATGATCATCAGCACGGTGGCCAGGATGGAGCCGGGATTGATCAGGTTCCATCGTTTGTGAACCGCCGGTGCATAGCGGTAAATAAAAGAGATGGAGAGAAAAAATAATAATACGATCATCACCCACCTGAAGTTGGTAATGATCCAGATCAGGAAACTGTTTTTGATACCAAACCAGATCAGTACCTCACCCTGCGTGATGAGTACCAGTATACAGGCAAAGAATAAAAGAAATAAAATAAATGTGAGCTTGATCGCCGTCCATCGCTGGCTGAAACCTCTTCTTTTTTTAAAACCAATATAATTTTTATTGAACGAACGCATAATGCCCATCACGGCATTGGACGAGAAGAACATCGCCAGTAAAAAACCGGTTGATAAAAGAGCGGTTCGCTGATTGTTTAAAATATCCGATAAAAATTTAATCACCCCTTCGTTATTTTTTTCTCCGGGGATCACATCCCTGATCAGTTCAAACATCTGGTCGATAAAACCTTTGCGGATCGGTAAATAAGGGATCAGGGTAAAAATAAAAATGACCGTAGGTGGAATGGTCATGATAAAATTATAGGCAACGGCCGAAGCGCGTTCTGTAAAGCCGGTACGTTGTGCCTGTAAAAAGAAAAACCGGATCACATCGAAAAGAGGAATGCCACGGAAACCCGGCAGGAAAATCTTTTTACTTTTCCTGATGGTAAAACTAACAGGCGTTGAAACCAGTATTCTTCTTTTTATCTGTGTCAGGAAATGCATCGATATTATTTCACATTACGTTTGTTGAGTTCCTGCTGGTACAGTCTTGCATATTTCATATGATCTGTGTTATTGGTCGTAAAGATATGCGTACCGCTGAAATCGCTGTTGGCGACAAAGAATATATAATCTGTTTTTGGTGCATCGAGTACCGCATCGATCGTTTCGGTTTGCGGTGTGCAGATAGGTCCCGGCGGTAATCCTTTAAACATATAGGTGTTGTAAGGAGACACGACTTTCTTATGAATATCAAGCAAACGTTTCAATGCGAAATTCTTCATGGAGAATTTCAGTGTAGGATCAGCCTGCAAGGGCATTCCTTTTGCCAGGCGATTCAGGTATACGCTTGCGATATTCGGCCTGTCGACAGGTGCATTGGTTTCTTCATCGATGATCGAAGCCAGGGTAGACACCTGGGCGGGTGTTAAATGAAGACTATCTGCTTTTACTTTCCGTTCATCCGACCAGAATGTTTTATACGCCGTATAGAAATGTTCGAAGATCTTTCCGGGCGTCGTATTCCATTTGATCGAATAAGTAAACGGCATGGCGGCGGCCATTGCCGTATTGGTATCGAGACCGAATTGCTGCAATGAATCGGGATTATTTAAAAAATGGATCACCTGTAATGAATCACATTCAAAGCTATGTCCCAGTTTGGAAGCTAACGATTCTTTGGTCCTGATCTTGGTGATCACAAAATTAACCGGCGACTGGCTGCCGTTTTTCAGCATGCGTACCAGGGTCAACAGGCTCATGCCATTTTCCAGTTTATAACGACCTGGTTTGACGGTGTTGAACTTCAGCAGGGAAGAAGTCATATTGAACCAGGCAGTACCTGATAAAAATTGCTGATCGGTTAACTCTTTCCGTAGATCGGCGGCAGTAGAACCGGTTTTAACGTAGAGGTAATAATTCTCTTTATCATGAATGCGGACAGCGGGCCCGTAAAACTGCCAGGCAAAGAAACCCGCGACTGCGATAATAAGTATCAGTGCATACAGGATTATCTTCTTTTTCATAGTACAAACAAGATAAATAAAAACAGGGGTGTTCAGGGACTAATTTTCAATGGAGGAACGATTATCTGTCAAAATTTCCACCGGTTCTTCCGGGGGGGCTCCGATATCGCGCCGGTATCGCCGGGATATTGCCGGGTTATCGCACCGATATCGCATCGGAAACCGAGACTTTTTGTCACAAAACCGGGGATCATTACGTACCGGTTGTTCCTTTCTCGGGCTTATGATCATTCAATAAAAAACCCCGTCTTTCCGACAGGGTTTCCAATAGTATGAATGATTTACTTACTTTTTGCTGGAATCAAATGGCACTGAATTGGCAGGCAATTGATTGCTTTGTAAAGGAGCAGGAGCAGCCGATGCTGGTATTGGTGCTTCACCTGCATTGTTTACGGGTTGACCTTCTGTAACAGCTCCGGCCCGGATAAAGAAAGAAGAAGTCAGGCAAAGAATGGCAATGATCGCCGAGAATACCCAGGTTCCTTTTTCCAATACATCCGTTGTTTGTTTTACACCCATGAGTTGTGTGCTCAACCCCGCGAAACTGCCTGTCAGGCCACCCCCTTTCGGGTTTTGAATCAACACGATAGCTCCCAGGATAAAGGAGGAAATAATGATCAATATCACGAATAAAATAAGCATGTCACAAATTCTTTAAATGTTCGATTTTCGCTGCAAAATAAGAGCTTTTGGCGGGATTGAGCAAACTTAATTTACGGTAGATTTCGATGGCTTTGCCGTTGTTTCCCTGCTTTTCCCAAACCTCGGCCATGGCTTCGGTGACCACATCGCGGTTGACAATGGAATGCTCGGCCATCTGCGTTACTTTTTTATCGTCCGGCGGGGCAGGGGAAGTAGCGGTATCAGGGGTCTTTTTTATGGTTTTTAACCATTCTGTAAAGCTCTTGAGTTGTTGCCCGAAACGATCCTTAGGCTTTTCTTCTTCCCGGAAACGAATCCCCTGCGAAGCAAAATAGTCCACAGTATGATAAGGCTCGAAAGTTAATGCGGCTGCCGTTTTATCCATCGGCAATATTTTAAAATCAGAAAATTGCTTTACTGGTATAGGATCTTCCTTTTGCCCGGGTATCAATTCATCTCCAATAGCTGGTTCAATCTCCTCCTGCGGCGCGGGTTCAGTAACCTGTTCTATTGTCTCCGGTTCCCGGGTTGGCTCTTCCACCGGTTGGGTGATCTCTTCAGGCATCGTCACTGGTTCTTCCGGTTCCGGCGCCACGATCCGTTCTTCCGCTACTTCTTCTGTTACCGGCACCTCGGTAATGATGGAACCGGAGATCACTTCTTTGAATTGAACCGGTTCTTCTGTTGCGATAGTATCATCGATGGTAACAGTCTCTGCTTTCGTTTCAGGGATCATCGTTCCATTGCCATCATCTTCTCCCGACAGGTAATCAAACCATAGCTGGTCCTGGAAATAAAGGATCGCTTTGCGGCTTTGTTGTTCATACAAAGGCGATGCCTCTTGTTTCAGTTTCTTAGCAAGCAGAAATTGTGCCGGGGAAAAATAAGGAAACTGCTGAACCAATTGTTGCAGATCATCGACGCTGCATTCTTCCAGCGTGTTTTTGTCAATAGTCGATTTGACTAATTCGTTAACGGCAGAAATCATGGGTTGAAGATAAGAGAAAACGGGGAAGTAGGACAGGTTGGGATTTAGTATTTACATGAGTTGCCGGAAGAGGCTCCCATACTATATGCCATTCATCTGAATACGATAATCTACCACGTCGAAAATATCCTGTTGAAAATATCGTCGGTCAGGCCACGGAGTATTTCATCTCCTAATGTGGCTTCTGCCTGCTGAATGGATTGGGACGCGGAGAATTCGAAATTGCGGCTTACATCATAGTCAGTACTTTTATTATTCACCTGGTCCAGTACAGTAATATGCACACCTACTGTCAACCGGTTGGTCGATTCGCGTTGCTGCGAAATACCTGATGTGGAAAATGAATAATTGGAAATATTGCCGCTGATCACCCAATCCGCATTATCATTATTGGTTTGCGAAAGTTTGGTAGAACTCGTGATCTTCTGCCTCAGTTTATCCGTGAGCCTCGGGCTCAGCTGCGGATTCACATAAGTAGCTTTATTCTCAAAGAAATTTATCTTGACCGTTTTTATTTCCGGGGGAAAAGAAACGTCATTGAATTTGTAGATATGGCAACCTGTAAATAAAACAGAGAAGAAAAATATAAGTATGAAGTAAGAAGTACGAAGTACGCTGCGTGTGGAAATGTACTTCATACTTCTTATTTCGTACTTGTTTTCTCTATTGTCATTCATCGATATCATATTCTTTCAACTTTCTGTAGAGTGTTCTTTCACTGATGCCCAGGTCGAGTGCGGCATCTTTGCGTTTGCCTTTGTGTTTTTTCAGGGCTTTTATGATCAGTTCTTTTTCCTTGTCCATGATATTAAGACTTTCTTCCACTTCTTCATGTTCATGGATATCGCCATTCATGCCGATGCTCATGGGCGCAGTCTGCACCGGTTGCATCGACGGTTGAACCAGCAATGACGGAAGATTGATGTTCTCCGCCGTTTTTAATTCTTTCAGTTCATTAAGAAACTCGGGATTCTTGCTAAGATTGCCCGGGTTCTGCAATACGTCCAGGAACATCCGCTTTAATTCTGTTACATCTTTCTTCATATCGAAGAACAGCTTGTACAGGATCTCTCTTTCATTGGCGAAACTTTGTCCGTCTGCACCACCGATACTACCGTTATTAGCTAATACAGGCAGGCGGTTATTGGAATAAGGCTGCAGGTATTTACCCAATTCGGTAGCCGAGATCTGCTTATCATGTGAAAGAACTGAAACCTGGTCCGCAATATTCTTCAATTCCCTTACATTCCCCGGCCATGGGTAGTTAATTAACAGGTTTTTTGCTTCCTCATCCAGTTGCACCGAACTGGTTTTGTATTTGTCAGCAAAATCAGCGGCGAATTTGCGGAAGAGAATATAAATATCTTCCTTGCGGTCGCGCAGCGAAGATACCCTGATGGGAACGGTGCTGAGACGATAATAAAGATCCTCGCGGAATTTTCCCTGCTGCACTAATTGAAACAGATCTTTATTGGTAGCAGCGATCACGCGCACATCTGTTTTTTGCACTTTGCTGGAGCCTACACGGATAAATTCACCGGCTTCAAGTACACGCAGCAAACGTGCCTGTGTACCCAATGGTAATTCGCCGATCTCATCCAGGAAAATAGTGCCGCCGTTCACTGTTTCAAAATAACCTTTGCGGCTATCGACAGCGCCGGTAAAAGAACCTTTTTCATGACCGAATAATTCCGAATCGATCGTTCCTTCAGGTATGGCACCGCAGTTGACTGCGATAAAAGGATTGTGTTTGCGATTGGAAAGACTGTGAATGATATGGGAGAATGCTTCTTTACCCACACCGCTTTCGCCGATAATTAATACCGTAAGATCCGTATTCGCTACCTGCACCGCCACCTGCAACGCATAGTTCAATGCGGGCGAGTTGCCGATGATGCCGAAACGGTTTTTTATTGATTGAATGTCCATTATTAATTTTAAAATGATGAGTTATGAATTATGAATGTCATGGATTGATCGGTAACAATTATAATTCATAATTCATAATTTTTTCCACCTTTCCCATTAAGGTAGCTTTGGTACAGTCTGTCACGTTAACCATAACATAATCGCCTTTCTTTAGTTCATGATCTCCTTTGGGGAATATAATTACCTTGTTATTACCCGTTCTTCCCATCCAGTCCGTATCGCTGCGTTTGCTTTCGCCTTCTACCAGTACTTCGAAAGTTTTGCCGAGATCGAGTTTATTATTTTCTAAAGAAATGCGGTTTTGCAGGTCAACGATCTCTGTCAGCCTTCTTTTCTTCACCTCCAATGGCACATCATCCGCATATCTTCTTTGTGCGAGCGTACCCGGGCGTTCACTGTAAAAAAACATATAACTGAGATCGTACCGGCTGAATTCCATGATGCTGATCGTATCCTGGTGCTCTTCTTCAGTTTCGCTGCAAAAGCCGGTGATCATATCCGAACTGATTCCGCATTCAGGGAGTATTTCACGGATGCGGTTCACTCTTGCCATATACCATTCACGCGTATAGGTGCGGTTCATCAGTTGCAATATCCGGTTGTTACCACTTTGCACCGGCAGGTGTATATAATTACAGATATTATGGTGCTTTGCCATCGTAAACAATACCTCATCCGTAATATCTTTTGGATGAGAAGTGGAAAAACGAACCCGCAGCAATGGCGAGATCAGCGCTACTTTTTCCAGCAGCCTGGCAAACGTAACTGTTTCATCGGCCTGCTCATCTACGAAATAATAACTATCTACATTCTGGCCCAGTAAGGTTACTTCTTTAAACCCCCTTTCAAACAAATCGGTGCATTCGTTCACGATACTGACAGCATCACGGCTTCTTTCCCTTCCCCTGGTGAAAGGCACCACACAGAAGGAACACATATTATTGCATCCGCGCATGATGCTTACAAAAGCGGAAACACCATTGCTGTCGATACGTACCGGTGCAATATCTCCATAGGTCTCGTCACGGCTCAATAAAACATTCACGGCTTTTTGTCCGCCTTCTGCTTCTTCCACCAGTGCGGGTAGACTGCGGTATGCATCAGGCCCT
>CAMLGR010000198.1 GCA_946479615.1 uncultured Bacteroidota bacterium
ATATTGTTTCAGGATTGCTGACATCATTATCAGACATGAAAAGTTGCTTGTACAACGGCTTCAATGTATAACCAGCAGCAATCACTTTGCCCGCATAGGTGATCGCATCTGCATAGCGCGCCGTGCCGGTATATACTTCTGCATTCAGGTATAATCTTGCCAGTAACGCCCAGGCAGCCGCTTTATCAGCACGGCCATATTCATTTTGCCGTGGTGCTGCCAAATCGGTTTCGATCGCTTTTAATTCCGATTCGATATACGTAAACAGGTCCTTGCGTATAATCCGTTTCGGAATGTATTTGCCGATCGGATCATTTTCTGTTACAAAAGGCGGATTGGCAAACAGATCCATCAGCACCCAATATTGAAAGGCCCTGAGAAACCGCGCTTCTGCCCTGTACACACGGATATCATTGGCATCGGTACCAGCAATATTGCGGCTGGCTAGTTTCGCTTCTGTTGATTCACGGATGAATTCATTGCATACCGTTATCTGGAAAAGACATCTTGCGTATAAAGCATGTATGTACATATTATTCGCTGTCCAGTTGAAATTGTGAAAGGCTTGCAGGTTGCCATCATCCCAGGCGCAGATCGCTTCATCGGTTGTGAGTTCCTGCATATTCCACCAGGCTCTTACAAAATCGGTGGTACCGGCATCGGTGATACCCGGCACATTCACATCAGAATTGCCAACACCGGTACTGCTGACCAGCGAATAGCTTCCATATACCTTGGCCAATACCTGTTTGTAACCAGCCGGTGTACTGTATTGCAGGTCGGCGATATTTGAATTGAGTGGCTTCCTGTCCAGGTTCTTGGTACAGGCAGTAAACAGGATAAGTAGTACTGATACGCTCACTAGTAATTTGTTCTGTTGTTTCATATACCAGCAATTTTTTAATAATGAATATGTATACTCAGGCTGTAAATACGCGGACGCGGATATAATGCATTATCGATACCGGTATTTATTTCCGGGTCAATACCCGTATATTTCGTTACGGTAAATACATTCTGGCAAACAGCGCTGACACGCAGGCTTGCTTTCTTCTGTATGATCTTTCCGAAATCATACGAAAGCGCCAGGTTATCCATTTTCAGGAAAGAAGCGTTCTGCACAAAGTAATCCGAGTATTGCTGACCATAATAAAACTGGCTCTTCGATACTTCCCGCAGGGTGTTGGCCAAATAACCCAATGAATTGAATACATTGGATTGAAGAGCGCCGGTCGCCAGTGAATTGTACATATAGTTGCCAATGTTAGCGCGCAGAACGGTACTGAGCGACCATTTATCATAACTGAACTGTGTTGAAAATCCAAGAATGTATTTTGGCACCGGTGATTTATACCGGTACAGGTCTTTGGTATTGATAATGCCATCACCATTCAGATCGGCATATACCCCTTCGATCGGCTTGCCGCTTTTTTCATACTCCTGGCGATAGACATAAAATGCAAACGGCGAATATCCTACACTGTGGATCTGTATATTCCCGACAAGCGAACCGGGATAACTGGAATCTTTGGTAGCGGTAAGATTGGTGATCTTATTATTATTATACGCCGCATTGAATCCAAAATCCCAGGAAAAATGCGCTCCGCTGACCGGTGTGGCGTTGATTTGTATTTCAATGCCCTTGTTCTCTATATTACCCACATTGGTAAGAATGGTGCTGCTGAAATTGGAACCTGCAGGCACCGGTATCGTATTTAAGAGGTCTTTTGTTTTCTTAAAATATACATCGATGCTACCATTGATGCGGTTATTGAAAAATCCATAATCGATACCCGCATTGTAAGCGGCTGTTTGCTCCCATTTGATACCTGCATCATAAGCAGCCGGCGTACCCATATTATAATAGTTATTTCCAAACTGTACGCGCGAAGTATTATCACTCAAAGAATATACCGCCAGGTAAGGATAAGGATAAATACCATCCTGGTTACCCGTGACACCATAACTCAACCGCAGTTTCAGATCGGTCAGGCTTCTTGCCGAAGAAAGAAATGATTCCTGGTTGATGCGCCAGGTAAGCGCCACCGAAGGGAATGTTCCCCAACGGGTAGAGGGCGAAAACCGCGAAGAACCATCGGTGCGGATGGAAGCCGATAAAATATACCTGGCGTTATAGGTATAGATCAAACGGCCATAGTAAGAGATCAATGTGCTTTGCGGTTTGTCCATACTAAACTTCGGTTCTGTACCAGGCACTACATGCCCATTCGCCCTGACAAAAGGGAAATTGTAATTGGTAGCGAGATTATCATAATAGCCATATCCTGCCGTAGCATTGATATTGCTTTTAATGGCTTTGAATGTTTTAGTATAATTCAGGTAAAATTCTCCAACCAGGTTTCTTACCTTATTGGCATATTGATTTTGTTGTCCCGAATCGAGATAGTTCTGACCCGCATAGGCAGGCACATTGATCTTGCCATCACCCTTGGCAATATCATAACCAAGGTTCAGGTTGGCATGTAAAGCCGGTAAGAAAGGCAGGCGGTAATCAAACTGTGCGGTACCATAACTGCGTTGCACATGACTATTGTTATGGAAAAGATCAAGTAATGCAACCGGATTACGCGGAGCGAGTTTATTAAGTGTAATAGCGCTGGTAGACGGATCGACCGAGTACCATTCCCAATAGCCGCCAAAAGGTGTATTGTCACGCACGGCCTGGGTGGGATCGAAATAGACGGCCGAACTGATCGCATTGCCATTGGCAAAACGGCTTTGGTTGATCGCCCCTTTCAGGTTGAGATCGATCTTTAAATTTTTATTGAATAAAACCGGGCTCAATGCAATGCCCGCAGATACCCGTTGCAGGTTATCCGTTTTTAAAATACCATCCTGGTTGAGATAACCGGCAGAGATACGGTAAGGTATATTCTTAAGCGAGCCGGCCACACTCAAATTATTATCGGTTGTGATCGCTGAAGTATAGATTTCTTTCTGCCAGTTGGTATTCGCCTTTCCCAATAAGGCTTTGAAAGCAGGCGTTCCTTTTGTATTGACATAATCGCGAAACTCATCGGCCGACATTACATCCGCATATTTTACGATCTGTGACAACGATACCTGTGAAGAAAAATTAAAGACTGGTTTGCCGCTTGTTCCTTTTTTGGTGGTGATGATGATGACACCATTCGAAGCTCTTGATCCATAAATGGCAGTGGAAGCTGCATCTTTTAATACGGTGAACGATTCGATATCATTCGGATTCACCATGCTCAATGGATTGGAAGTACCATAGATATTGGTATTGGTGATCGGTAATCCATCAATAATGATCAGTGGATCGTTACTTGCATTTAATGAAGCACCGCCCCTGATGCGGATCGTACTTCCGGCGCCGGGTGCACCGCTGTTGGAAGTGACCGATACACCAGCTACTTTACCGGCAATCAGTTGCTCGGGTGTGGTGATCGTTCCTTTCTGAAAGTTTTCGGATGTAACCGTTGCTACTGCACCTGTTAATTCTTTTTTTCTTACCATACCATAGCCGATCACTACCACATCTTCGAGTGTTTGTGAACTGCTGGTGAGAATGATAGAAACGGTGGAACCGGTGATGGTGAACTCACGGTTTGCATATCCCACACTCGAAATGTTGAGTATATTGGCAGCAGCGGGAATGGTAAGTGAGAACTGACCAGACTTATCGGTAACGGTGGCGGTGTTTAATCCTTTGACGGCTACCGTAGCGCCTTCGACGGCAACGCCTTTATCATTATAAATGGTGCCGGTGACCGTTTTATTTTGCCCGTTGGCCTGGAGCATACTGAAGAACAGTAAAAACATCAGCAGTGGCCGGGCTACTATTTTTAAAATCATAGCAAGCAGTTTATTGGTTAAAAATGCCGGTTTGAAAATCGGGCGACGCGAAGGCCGTTCCGGGAAATGATGAAGAAGGGAAAGCAGGTTTCATATAAGCAATCGTTGAGTTGTTGACCCGGTATGGCGCCCGGGGTTGGGAATTTATTGACCTTACAAAAAAAGGATCAGATGAAGGCGGGGAAAATTAATAGTGGGGAAATATAGAAAATAGAGAGTGCCTGGACAACCGTGACAGTTGCAAATAATTATTTATCAAATAATTGTATAAATATTATGAAATTATACCATATACATACATCAGAATAATAAAACGGGATATGGCTGCCTGTATATATTATATATAGGGAGTTTGGGTTGGATTTCACGCGGCGAACGCAGCGAAGCGGCGGCAGTATGACTATTGCCATTCCGCCGCGGCCGCTGCGTGAAATCCATTTTTCGAGCAGGTGATGTTCTTATATAGTCCGAATGGAACACGGATGGATGTGGATGGAAGGATATTAAGTGGATTTGTATTGATGCTAAAAAATTATAGCGATGCCGCTGCGTGAAAGCAGCGATCAAATAGATTTAATCTCCATCACTTTTTTATCGAATTCATCCCGGGGAACTTTCGCGCGGTTGCGGATCCGCGTCTTATAAGCATAGATCGATTTGACAGAATACTCCAGGATCTCTGCGATTTTTTCATTCTCCTTTATACCCAGGCGAAGCAGGGCATAGATACGCAGATCGGTATTGAGCAATTCCCCATCCTGCAGGCTGACACGGTCCTCCTCATTAAATAATGTATTAAAATCCTCCACAAAATGAGGGAACAGCTTCAGGAAAGCCTTATCAAAACTTTTCAGGGATTCCTCTTTTTCCTGTTTGATATCAAGCGCGTTGATAATGAATTTTACATCGTTGAATTTATTATAGTGGATCTTTTCTTCGATGGTCGTTTTGAATTTTTCTATTTTCCTGAACAGCTCTGCATTGGCCGTAAAAAAATACCCTACATATTCATCCTTGATCTTATTGGCTTCTTCCAGTTTATAATTTACATCTACCAGGTTATTATTCACCGTATGTAATTCTGCGTTCACCTGCTCCAGCCTGGTATTGACTTCCCGCAGCGAAGTATGGGCCGCCGATATTTCCTGTCTCGCTTTTTCCAGCTTCCTGTTTTGGCGCACGATAACTATCAGCAGGAATGCAAATAAAATAACAATCCCCGAAACAACGATGGCATAGATCACCCATAATTTACGCTGGTGATTGATCGCATTGATCTCGCTGCCCTGGATGATCGGCAAGATGGCACTGACCTGTATCTTTCTCTGTCTCGCTCCATAAAATGTCGCATCATCCACCGCTTTCCTGATATACCTGGATGCCTTGTTGAAATCCCCTTGCTTAAAAAGCACCTGTGAAAGATTCAATACGGCAAAGGTTTCTTTGGTTGACGACCTGATATCGGCCATCGCTGCTCTTGCCTGGTAATTGATCGCTTCATTTATATCTCCTTTGCTGAAATAGACAAAGCTCAATGTAGAAGAAGTCAGCGCCAGTTGATGATCGGTAAGATCGGGTCTTTGCAACAGGCCATGAAAGTTATCAAATGACCGTTGCAGATCACCCATTTTGATCTGTTTGAGCCCGCTGTAATATCCATACTCGAAGGATGTAGTGGGAAAGATAGCCAGCGCCGAATCGAGGAACTCCCCTGCCCTTTTAAAATAACCGGGATAAAAAAAATCATCACTGGTATAATCGGCAAGGTCATAATAATATCTCCCGCGTAATAAATAATAACCGGCCTTCAGGCTATCAGGCTGATCCTGTATATTTATTTTATCCATCACTTCCTCGGCTTCTTTATACATACCTGAAGAAAGCAATACAAATGACAGATCGATCTTTGATTGTGCTGTTTTAAATGATTCATTCAGCGAAGCGGCGATCGTCTCCAGTTTTTTAGCATATAAAAAAGCCGTGTCGAACCGGAATATTTTGTACTCATCATAAAGACGGTGATAGTAATCGTACTGGGCCGGCAGCCCCTTATCATCCGCCGCATCGAATGACTGCCTGATCTTTTCAATCCGGCTGTATTGTCCTGCGTCGTAGAACCCGGTACTGTCAATGATCCTGTCCAGCCGTTGCAGCAGGACCTCATCACCCGTTTGCCCGAAGACATCCGGCAGCACCAGCAAAAGCATCCAAGTAACAAAGGTTCGTTTCATCCTGAACCAAAAATAAGGGAAGTCTGTTATAAGTGTTAAGTTTTAGATTTTAGATGACCTATGTGAAACCTATATGCCCTATGTGCCTATGTGGTAAGATTACGCCAGTCAGCATTTTACCACATAGAAACATAGGACACATAGGAATACACACATAGAATTTACAGCAACCAGGGTTCATTTAACATCTAAAATCTAACACCTGGAATTAAATTTATTTGGAAGAATCCGCCCACTGTTTTACCTTATGTGATTAATTTAATCAACAACATGAAACCTGTAAAATACCTATTGTCAATTGCTACCGTATTATTCATCGGTATGTCTGTGTATGCGCAAACCGCCAGTGAGATCATCGCTAAATATATCGATGCGACCGGTGGTAAAGAAAAACTAAGTGCCCTCAATTCTGTACGGCTTGAAAATTCAATCGATGCCGGGGGCTTTACTGCTACCGGTTTTTCAGTAGTTCTGAATGGTAAAGGATACCGTAGTGAATCGGATTGGGGCGGACAAAAATTGATCCAGGTGTATACCGATCAAGGCGGCTGGACAGTAAATCCATTTGTAGGAATAAACGATCCGCAGCCTATGCCGGCGGCTCAATACAAAACCGGCGCAGGCCAGATCTATACTGTTCCCTTCCTCGATTATGAAGCAAGAGGCAGTAAGGCAGAATTAACCGGGCAGGAAAAAATAGGCAGTGTCAATGCATATAAAGTAAAACTGACTACAAAAGACAGTGTTGCCACCACTTATTATTTCGATCCCACTACTTACTATATCCTGCAGTCTGTTGCCACAACAGATTTTAATGGACAACCCACTGACCTCACTATAAAGTATTCGGACTATAAAAAGAATGACTACGGATGGACGATCGCTTATACGACCGATATCGATTTCGGAGGTCAATTCTCCATGACATCAAAAATAACCAAAGCAGAAGCCAACATCCCCGTTGATGCGGCCGTGTTTGAAATGAAAAAATAACTCTGTTGCTTTAGGTTTTAAGTGAAATCTTAACTATTAAAAAATCCTATGTGAAACCTATGTTCCTATGTGTCTATGTGGTAAAAAAGCTGACTGGC
>CAMLGR010000199.1 GCA_946479615.1 uncultured Bacteroidota bacterium
TGCATCTTTCAATCCCATTCCTTTTACATTGGGCATCAATCTGTCATTGACAGGATTGGTTTTAATGACTGGTGTATAATTACTGGCATATACACTACTCCATTCGCTGGTATTGGCCGAATCTGCAAATGGCATTTTCAATGTGGTGTACACATTTTTTATATCCTGTGTATGACCGGCATAGAAATAAACCGAACTGTCTTTTTTTGTCACATACATGCCGGGAGATTTTTTATCGACATACATCGCGTACAGTTTGGTGGCTATTTCCCTGAATACAGGCGCTGCCAACTGACCTCCATAGTGTAATGCAGCGTGAGGTTTTGTACGAACAACCACAATACAGGAATATACAGGATCGTTGGCCGGAAAATATCCAACAAACGATGCCTGGTATACCATATCATTATACCCGATATTCCCATCAGCTACGTGAGCTGTGCCCGTTTTACCCGCTACAGCAAACGGCATATCTTTGAATGCTGGCCGGCCCGTACCTTCTGTAATCACCGCTTCCATACTTTCCTTTGCAGCTTTGATCACTTCAGGTCTGCAGAATTTATCATCCAGCACCACAGGGCTGAATTCCCGTATAGCCATTCCATCCTGGCGCACACTGTTAACCAGGTATGGTTTCACCATCACTCCGTTATTAGCGACACCATTATATAATGTCAGTGTATTGAGCGGGCTGACCTGGAGGGCATATCCAAAGCTCATGGTGATCATGTTCATCACCCCACCATTCTTTTTATCCAATGGCGCTAATTGCGGAGAAGGAACATTGGAGAGATCGATACCCGAACGAACATCCATGTGATATTTATGCAGGTATTCCCTGAACTCTTTCGGATCATTGGCAAATGCTTTATAAGCGACTTTACCCATTCCCACATTGGAACTATGCGCAAAACATTCTTTTACCGATAAAACAGGTCTTGGCGCTCTTTCCGCATCATTGATATTTCTCGGACCCACCATCATATGACCTGCACTTCCTACTTCTACCATATCTGTCAATGAAGAAGAACCTTTTTCCAACACCGCCAATAGTGTAACCAATTTGATAGTAGAACCTGGCTCTGTTACACGCAAAGCGTAGTTATCATCTTCCCAGTATTCTCCATCGGGGCGGCGACCGAGATTCGCCATAGCTTTGATCTTACCTGTTTTTGTTTCCATGACGATACAGGTGCCATATTCCGCTCCGCTGGTATCCATCATTTTCAACAAAGCTGTTTCAGAAATGTCCTGGATATTTACATCGAGCGTTGTATAGATATCTTTTCCATTTTCAGGTTCTACCTGGTAACCTTCTACCGGTATGGCGCCGCCGGCAACAAAACGGACAAGACGCTGACCTTTCTGGCCGGTCAATAAACTATCATACGTTTTTTCCAATCCCACATTCATCTTCCTCATCTTCCCATTGCTGGCGATATGTTCACGGGAAAGCCCGATAGTACGATTGGCCAATAAACCAAATGGTGATAACCGCTTGCTGCTTTCTTCTACAATAACACCGCTTTTATTCCGACCCAGCCTGACCAGCGGAAACTGGCGGAAGGTTTTATATTCTTCAAATGATAATTTCTTTTTCAGCAGGTAGTAGCGGTTCTTCTTATTATATCCATCCTGCAGATCCTTTTTATACTGATCTTTTGTTTTATCATGAAAAAATCCAGATAAGGAAATAGCGAACGAATCAACATTCTGTTTGAATATTTTACCATTTTTGTCGCGTAATCCATCTGCGAGGAAATCGAGGTAAATATCAAATTGGGGAAGAGAAGTGCTGAGCATTTGTCCATCTTCACTATAAATAGTACCGCGGTCGGCATCCAGTTCCACGATACGCTGATGCATGCTGTCGTTCATACTGCGCCAGTAGCTGCCTTGTATACGCTGGATGTAAAAAGCTTTACCCAGGATCAGCAAACTCAGTAAGACCATACCAAGAAAACTGACATATACCCGCCATAATATGTCACGACGTACTTCCAATATCCTACACTTTAGTTGTTTTTATATCCAATGTTCTGCTGCGAACCGCCCGCTTAATTTCCCGCTACCGGCGTGATCACCATCGGTGATTCTGTCAGTTCTTTCAATCCCAATGGCTCTACAGCTTTCACCAATTCACTTTGTTTGCTCCTGAACATCACTTCGCTTTGCACTGTTTTATACTCGTGCTGTAATTCTTTTACATCACGCGTGGTACGGCTTATATTTCTTGTCATCTTGTCTGCATAGTGACCATTATAGATATAAATGATCGCCAGCAGCGTGAGAAAAAGAAAAAAAGGAATCTGTTTTACTACAGATTGATAGTTCAGCCATTTCTTCCAGCTGGTCACTGTCACCTGTTTTGATTCCTGCTCGTTGGTGGGTTGACTTTCGTTCATGTACCGATTTTTTATCCTTTTGCAGGATGCTTTTCGTTAACCGCAATGTGACAAGGCTTTTTGGTTTATCACATTACTATTTCATAGGGTAACACCGGGGCGATAAGACCCCGGTGGTTTGTTCAAAGGGTTTTAGATTCATTACGTGTACGGATCATCATATAAGCGTATGTCAGGCAACCGTTGCTATTACTAGACCATCATTATTTTTTCGGCAACCCGCAACTTTGCACTTCTCGCCCTGGTGTTCCGTTTCATTTCGTTATCAGAAGCAGTTACCGGCTTTTTAGTTATGATTTTCCATTCATTGACGGTTTCGGTATTGACAAAGGGATTTTCTTCCGGTTCATCGAATGAACCGCGGCGGAAAAAATTCTTTACCAATCTGTCCTCGAGAGAATGAAAAGTGATGATAGCTGCCCGTCCTCCGGGTTTAAGCAGTTTTGGGAGCTGCTGCAACATTTCTTTCAATGCACCTAATTCATCATTCACTTCAATGCGCAAAGCCTGGAAAACCTGGGCAAAATATTTATTGGGATTTCCCTTTACCATTCCACGGAGAGCATTTTTAAAAGCATCTGTTGTTTTCAACGATACATTTTGCCTTACCTGCACGATTGCCTGCGCCAATGTTTTGGCATTGGTCACTTCTCCATATTGCTCAAAGAGTTTATGGAGCTGCTGACTGCTATACGTATTGACCACATCAAAAGCGGTAAGGGTTTGCCTGCGATCCATCCGCATATCCATATCTGCGTCGAATCGTATAGAAAAACCGCGTTGCGCTTCATCAAACTGGTGACTGCTGACACCCAGGTCGGCCAAAATGCCATCGGCCTGGCTGACCGCATATAACCGCATGAACCGTTGCAGGTGACGAAAATTATGGGGCACGAAAATGACGCGCTCGTCTTTTGGCAAATTCTTTCTCGCATCTTCATCCTGGTCAAAAGCGACCAGTTTTCCCTGCGGACCTAGTTTTTCCAGGATCGCCCTGGAATGACCGCCACCGCCAAAAGTGCAATCCACATAAATCCCATCAGGCTGAATATTCAATCCTTCGATCGATTCAGCGAGCAGAACGGGTATGTGATAAGAAGAGGTCATTAAATAAGAAATAAGGAATGAGGAATAAGGAATAAGAAAGTTGATTTCCTACCGGATCTACACTTTCTCATTTCTGATTTCTTATTTTTCATTTCTCATTACTTTCTCGTTCACTCATCACATCTTTCGCCAGGTTGCTGTATGCTTCCGGTGAGAATGATTCAAAGAGCTGTTTGTACTTATTACTATCCCAGATTTCTATTTTATCTCCCGCCGCAGCCAGCACGATATCTTTTTGAAGATCGGCATGCACTTTCAGGTTGGGCGGTATCAGTAAACGACCCGCCGTATCCGGTTCCACTTTCGTAGCGCCATTCAGAAAATAGCGCCTGAATTCTCTGGCCTTCGGGTCGAAATCGTTTAACGCCCTGATCCTGGCGTATAACGGATCCCAGTTTTTCACAGGGTACAGACACAAACATTTTTCAAACCCCCTGTTAATAACAAAATGGAGACTTTCTTCTTCCGGGAGCTGCTTTTTGAAGCCTGCCGGTAGAAGAAAGCGGCCCTTCGCATCTAACGTGGCCTCGAATTCTCCAAGAAAGTCTATCAATATCAAGGGATTGTATCAATTGTGAATTAATTGACACAAAATAACACATTTTACCACTCTGCACCCAAATTTTAGCGTTTTTATTTTTTCCACATAAGTGTATGACCTGAAAGGCTTTACTGTAAAGGATTACAGCGATTGTTAGTCAAATAATGACCAAAATCCGGTGTATTGACTGTGAATTGCGGTGGAAAAACTGTGGATATCACAAAAATAAGATGGTTTTTTACTCAAATAACCGCACCTTAATAACAAATTTCAAGCGTATGGCTGCCGGCTATTCAGGTACCCCACTTCTTAAAAAACTGGGCATTACACCAGGCATGAAAGTATTACTGATCAATCAACCCGCTGATTATTATCAATGGCTGGAAGCAGATATCACCGGTCAGCTTTGTAATAAGAATGATATTCCTGCTTTCATTCACCTGTTTGCAGAATCAAATAAAGAGTTTGAATCAGTCATGAAAAAATTAAAACCCATTTATACAAAGCATACTTCCGTCATGATATGGGTATCATGGTATAAGAAAGCAGCAGGAATCGCTACTGATGTTACCGAAGATGTTATCCGCAATTATGCATTACGCAATGGCCTGGTTGATGTAAAAGTATGCGCGGTAAGCGAACAATGGAGCGGGTTAAAACTGGTAGTTCCATTAGCACTGCGATAGCACATCGATGCAGAGATGAATTCAGATAAAATGATCATTTTTATCTATGAAATCCGTGTTCCATTGCAAGGTTTTACTATTAAACAGATCAGTATCTTTGATGGCTCTGCCTATGCATCCCAAACAACTTTCAATAAAAGATTATACCTACGACCTGCCCGAAGATCGCATCGCTGATTATCCATTGGCAGAAAGAGATGCTTCACGCCTGCTCATTTATAAAGAGGGTATACTTGAAGAAGATACTTATCGTCATATCGCTTCGCATATCCCTGCTGATTCTCTCCTGATCTTTAATAATACAAAAGTCATTGCTGCAAGATTATTGTTTCAAAAAGCCACAGGTGGCATTATTGAAATATTCTGTCTCGAACCTGCCAACCAGGTTGCTATTACCAACGCTATGCTGCAACAGGGAACCGTGCAGTGGCAATGCCTGGTAGGTGGCGCTTCCAAATGGAAACATGGACAGGTATTAACCAAAACAATAACTACTGGTAAGGAAGATGTGATCCTCTCCGCCGCATATATCAGCCAGCAAAGCGGCTCCTTTACCATTCAATTGTCATGGACACCCGCTTCATATAGTTTTGCAGAAGTATTGCATTTCGCCGGCGCTATCCCTTTGCCACCGTATATAAAACGTGCAGCTGAACAAAGTGATACGGAAAGATACCAGACAATTTATGCGCAACACGAAGGATCTGTGGCAGCACCTACAGCCGGTTTGCATTTTACCGATGCCATTTTCGAAAGCCTGGATAAAAAAAATATCCATCGCGATTTTGTAACGCTGCATGTAGGCGCAGGCACATTCAAGCCCGTAAAAAGCAATACTATGGCCGGTCACGAAATGCATGCAGAATATATAGAGGTACGAAGAGAAACAATTGAGAATGTATTACAGCATATTGGTAAAAAGATCGTAGCTGTAGGCACTACTTCGTTCCGTACGCTGGAAAGTTTATACTGGCTGGGAGTAAAGTTGATAGTAACACGTGAACAATGGGCTGTACGCAACCAGTATTCACCGGGAAGAAGAAATTTTGCAGAAGGCGGAGCCACGATCGATCAATGGGAAGCCTATGATCTTGCTGCTGAAAATATCGCCGCAACGAAAGCACTCAGCGCCCTGCTGGAATATATGGATGCCTACACAATGGAAAGATGGCTCGCCAAAACACAGATCATTGTTGCGCCGGGATATAAACCGAAAATCGTCAACGGGCTGATCACTAATTTTCACCAGCCGCAATCAACCTTGTTATTACTTATTGCCGCACTGGCCGGCGATGACTGGAGAAAGATGTACCAGTATGCACTGGATAATAAATTCCGTTTTCTTAGTTATGGAGATGGTTGCCTGATCTGGACCTGATCCTATGCAATTTCTTTCCGTAAAGGCAGTCCTACGGTGAACGTACTTCCTTTTCCTAATGTGCTATCAACCGTAATCTCGCCGCCATGCGCCTGCACCATCGTTTTCACATAACTTAATCCCAGGCCGAATCCTTTTACATTATGAATGTTGCCGGTATGCGCGCGGTAAAATCTTTCAAATACTCTTTTTACCGTTTCCTTATTCATACCGATGCCATTATCCTCGACGCGGATAATGATTTTCTTCTCGGTAGATTCAGTTGTCACTTTGATCCGGAGCGGCGTATTATCCTTGGCATATTTAACCGCGTTATCGATCAGGTTATTGATGAGGTTGGAAAAATGCACTTCATCCGCATTGATAAGATCGCTGGACGCATTGAGCAAAACTTCTGCCTGGCCCTGTTTTTCTTCCAGTTGTAAGGCAAAATTATCGATCACATCCTTGATCACTTCGTGTACATGCAGCGGTTTTAAATTCAGATCCACTTCTTTTTTCTCCAGTTGCGAGGCTTTCAGAATTGTTTCCACCTGGCGGTTCATCCGCATATTTTCTTCTTTGATGATCGAACTGAAGTAGCTGATCTTGGTTCTATCCTGCAATACTTTTTCATTCTTCATGGCATCGACTGCGAGTGATATGGTAGCCAATGGCGTTTTAAACTCATGCGTCATGTTATTGATAAAATCATTTTTGATCTCACCCAATTTTTTTTGCCGAAGCATGGTATGAACGGTCAGGTAAAAAGAAGAAATGATAATGATCGTAAACAGGATCGCCATTGCAATGCGGATACGGAGCGATTTAATAGCCACCGTTTTCCAGTTCACTACCAGCACATTTAATGTTTCATCCTGTGCAATATTCTCTGCTGCCGATCCACTGGGAGCGAACAAAGGATACCCTTTGGTGAGATTATTGACCGTATCCTCGTATTCCGCTGCAAAGTTCTTGGATTGCTTTTCGATCGTAACGATC
>CAMLGR010000200.1 GCA_946479615.1 uncultured Bacteroidota bacterium
GAAAAAAGATAATACGGTGATCAAACCAACTGAACCTGCTATTGCAAAGAATGACACAAAAAAGCAAGATGTCCCAACTTCGAATAAACCTGTAGTCCAGGAAGAGAAAAAATCAACTGAACAACCAGTAACGAAGAATGAAGTGAAAAAACAGGACGAAGTAGCCATATCAAAACCAGCTGAAGAAAAGAAGAAAGAAATTAGTCAGCCGGCTGCCATCGAAACAAAAAAACAGGACCAACCGGTAGCTGTTGCAAAACCTGAAAAGAAAAACGATACGCCGCCTGTAGTAAACAAACCTTTGATAAATATCCCGGTTGCTGCAGCATTGGTAAAAGAAAGAAAAATGGCCCCTCCGCAGGAAGTTTCTTTTGTATCAGACAGTCTGCAATTAGCCCTGTATGATAATGGTGAAGTAGATGGTGATACCGTCAGCGTATTATTAAACGGCGAACTTATTCTTGCCAAACAAGGTTTGAAAACATCGGCCATCCGCAAAACCATTCATATGCCGGCCGGTACTGATGAAGTGACGCTGGTACTATATGCTGAAAACTTAGGAAAATATCCTCCGAATACCGGTTTGCTGGTCGTATATGATGGAGAAGAAAGATACCAGGTACGGTTCAGCGCCGATCTGCAGCAAAATGCGACAGTAATATTCAGGCGTAAAAAGTAACGCGGATTAAAAGGAGTAGAAGAAGGATTTCACAAATTATCATTTCGATTATTGAAGCCTTCTTTCGAATTCAGAATCGTAATCTGTGAAATCCTTCTTTTAATCCTTTTAACCTGCGCTCGCCGCCTCATCAATAAATTTCGCGAGTTTTCTGTCTTTATCCGTTACGATATCGCCGGCATCATGTGTGCTGAGCCAGATCTCTACGGTATTATAGATATTTTTCCATTCAGGGTGATGATCCATTTTATCGGCTTCTACCGCTACCATCGTCATAAAAGCAAATGCTTCTGTAAAATCCTTGAACTGGAATTTTTTGTACAGCTTATCGTTTTCTTCTGTCCACTTATTCATATTGAAAGATTTACTGTGAAAAGATCGGGATTAAAAAACAAGGTGTTCCTTGTTCTTTATTTTCTCGTTGGTCAATTCTACTACAAGTTGTACGCCGGAAATGGAGCGGATGGAAGAAATGGTCTCCTGCAAGCCTGAATCGGTCACAATATCATCTTTCATGAGCCAGAGAAAATCCAGGTGGCGAAATTCAGGAAGAAGGTATTCACCATCAAACTGGTTATTGTAGAGGTAGTGGGCCAAAGAACCGGTTGGTTCGCAATATTCGAAGACGGAAAAAAAATAATCGCGCTTTTTCTTCTTTAAACTGATCTCTATCTCGTGATTAATGCGGAAATCCATTCCCATCAGGCTATTCAATTGCCAGCAGAACTGGTAGTCTTTTTCCGGCGACATGATCCCCAGCAACCGGCTATCCTCGAAAAAGGCTTCGGCCAGGTCGTGATTATTAATGGATAATTTGAGCCCGCGATCAGACATGTTGCAAATTAAAAATTAAAAAGCCAAAAACCGCGATTCTCTTATCACACCCCATTTGACTTTTTACTTTTGAATTTTAAATTTAAAACTGAATATCCGCTTCCATCACATCTTTTCCTCTCTTAAATTTCACTTTTGTTTTATCTCCTTTGCTGAATTTATTCAGCGCCTGCATATAGGTTTCCATGGAGTTGACAACGTTATCACCCAACTGCACGATCACATCACCGGTTTTCAAACCTGCTTTTGCTGCAGGACGGTTGTCCGATACGCCATCGGCCCGTACACCACTACCTTCAAATGTATAATCGGGCATGATACCCAACGTTACCTTGAAAGAAGAAGTCGACACCTGTGTTTCTCTTGTTTTCAAAAATGCCAGGCGTTGCTGCTGCTTGTTGAGTTTGTCAACGATCTCCGTGATGTATTTTATCACACTTAATTCTCCTTCATAGTTGATCTTGTCGGCATCATCGCTGGGACGGTGATAATCCTTGTGCTGGCCGGTAAAGAAAAACAATACCGGTATGTCTTTGCGATAAAAAGATGTATGATCGCTGGGACCCGATCCGCTGGAATCGATATGAATAACAAAAGGCAATTTCTTCTCGTCTTTGACGATCACCGATGCCCATTGTGGTGAAGTACCATAACCACCTACCGTAAGTGTTTTGGTGCTATCGTTCAATCTTCCCACCATATCCATATTGATCATATAGTTGGCGGTGCTGAGATCGATGGTTGGATTCTCGACAAAATATTTTGAACCAAACAAGCCCAGTTCTTCGCCGGAGAAAGCAATGAAGAGATAATTATTATGCTTTGATTTTGATTTTTTAAGTATCCGCGCCATTTCGATCAATGCGGCCGTTCCGCTGGCATTATCATCAGCGCCGTTATGAATTAACTTCTCCCCGGTACGCAACATGGAATTTCCATCTTCACCATAGCCCAGGTGATCAAAATGCGCACCCAGGATCACCGTAGTGGCTGCTCCGTTATCGATATAACCCACCACATTGTTTCCTTTTCTCTTTTTCTCACTTATATCAGCTTTGATCTTTATGCTGAGTGTGGCAGTAGGATCATTAAGATATTTAGCGGCAGCTTCTTTCTTTACATAAATAACAGGAATGGAAAACGGCTCTGTTTTATCTTTTGGATTAAAAACAAGATTATCATCTGTCAAAGAAGTATTAAAAAGAATGACGGCAGTCGCACCGCGATCGTATGCTTTTTTAGAATTTGTTTTTACATATTCGTCCAGGTCGAAATGGGGGTTGTCTTTATTATCATTTAAAATATCTTTCAGGTCTACAAACCAGGGCATATCGGGTTCCTGTATGGCGATCGAAGGCGATGCATCGATCATTTTTTTAGAACTGAAGGGGAAAGGGAAGTATTCTTTATTTGCTTCCAGGCTTTTGCCGTTTACGATAAAATAAGAGCCTTCATTGATTTGCTTTCCATCATTAATATCAAATGGCTGGAAATAACCGTCGGTTCCCTTTGGTACAAGACCGATCGAACGAAACTGTACACTGATATATTCCCTGGCCAGTCTTTCTCCTTCGGTTCCTGCTCTTCTGCCTTCCAGTTTATCATCAGCGAGATAGCCGATATTGGCTTTCAGGTTGGCAATAGTCGCTTTATCGGTTTTTGATAACTTTTGAGCAAATACGGCAGAGGTGATTAACAACGAAAAGAAGAAGAAATAAACCCGTGAATGATTCATAGTGATGATGTTGAGCCGCAAAGGTATTGATGGGTTTTGTTTTTCTTTCTCACGGGAGCGTTAAATCTCCCAAATCAGTCAAAAAACTTTTCCGCCTGTAATTTGTCATTAAATCGAAATTCGTAAGTCTTTTTTCCCCACGGTCTTTATTTTTGCAGGCTCTGCCACTATTTGGAAAAACAAAAGATACATATTGCTCTGGTTGGCAACCCCAACAGCGGAAAAAGTTCTCTTTTTAACTGCCTGACCGGCCTGAATCAAAAAGTGGGCAATTTTCCCGGCGTAACCGTTGATAAAAAGACGGGTAGCGCGCGGCTTATTGCCACAGATGCCGAGATCATTGATCTTCCCGGCACTTATAGTCTTTACCCGCGCCGGCTCGACGAATGGGTGAGCTATAAGGTGTTATTACAACAGGACCCTCTTATAAAAGCCGATGTGGTCGTAGCCGTAGCAGATGCCAGCAACCTGAAACGGCACCTGCTTTTTTGTACCCAGCTGATCGATCTGAAAATTCCCGTGGTCATCGCCCTGACCATGACGGATATCGCCGCCAGGAAAGGCATCAAGATCGATATTGGTGAACTGGAAAGAGAACTAGGAGTGCCGGTGATCGCAGTGAACCCCCGGAAACAAAAAGGCATTCCCCAGTTAAAAAAAGCCATGGAACAAACGGCGCTGGGTTTATATAAAATACCAGTTACCGATTTTATCGATGCCCGCGCCCTGGCGCCTGGCCCGGTAAATGCAGTAAAAGGTTTATTACCGGATATCAGTGATTATGCCGCTATTCATTACCTGATCAATCACGAATCCTTCAAACTCGATAGTAACACACAAACCAGTATTGAACAAATAGAGCAAATACACCAGTTCAATCCGACCAAAACACAGGCGGAAGAGATCTTACAGCGATATGCACGGATCAAACATATCATGCAGCAAGCGGTATCGGAACCCGACCCGCTGCAGAAATCTTTATTTACCGAAAAGCTGGATAATATCCTGCTTCACCGCCGGTGGGGCTACCTGATATTACTAGCCGTATTATTTCTTTTATTTCAAAGTGTGTTCTGGCTGGCGAGTTACCCGATGGACTGGATCGATTCTGTTTTTGCCTGGTTGCGGGGATCGCTTTCAGCCTCATTACCTGATAATAACTGGACCGATCTTTTGACCAATGGGATCATTGCCGGTTTGGGTGGTATCGTCATATTTATTCCCCAGATCGCGATCCTTTTTGGATTGATCACCTTGCTGGAAGATACCGGCTATATGGCCCGCATTAGTTTCCTGACAGATCGCTTGATGCGAAGCGTGGGATTAAACGGGAAAAGCGTGATGCCGATGATCAGTGGTTTTGCCTGCGCCATTCCTGCTGTCATGAGCGCGCGAAGTATCGAGAACAGGAAAGAAAGATTATTAACGATCCTTATCACTCCCTTGATGAGTTGTTCTGCACGACTGCCGGTGTATACGATATTGATCGGGCTGGTAATTCCTAATAAATACTTATTTGGATTCCTGGGATTGCAGGGACTGGTGATGCTGGGTCTTTATTTCCTGGGTGTGATCATGGCGCTGATCGTTTCATATGTAGCCAAATGGTTTATCAATATAAAGGAGAAAAGTTTTTTTATTCTTGAATTACCGGTGTACCGTTCGCCCAGGTGGAAGAATATCATTCATACCATGTGGAGCAAGGCGAGGATTTTTGTGGTTGATGCCGGAAAAGTGATCATGGTAATCAGCCTGATCCTGTGGGCGCTTAGTTCATTCGGTCCGGGCGACAGGATGGAAAAAGCAAAGGCACAGTACGAGGCAATGAAAACGGCTCCGGGCAACGATCCCGATGCCGCTCAAAAAATATATGATACTGAAAAACTGCAAAATTCCTATGCAGGTATTCTTGGCAAAAAAATAGAGCCTGCCATTGCACCGCTCGGGTATGACTGGAAAATAGGTATTGCATTGATCACTTCCTTTGCCGCCCGCGAAGTTTTTGTAGGAACGATGGCGACCCTGTATAGTGTCGGCGATGAGAATAACAGTGATCCCTTAAAAGAAAAAATGAGATCGGCTATCCGTGCCGACGGAACACCGGTGTATACATTAGCTACTGGCGTATCATTGATGGTGTTTTATTTATTTGCGATGCAATGTATGAGCACACTCGCCATTGTGCGCCGCGAAACGCGTAGCTGGAAATGGCCCATTATCCAATTGCTGTATATGACGGGACTGGCGTATGTGATGAGCTGGATTGCGTATCAGCTATTAAAATAATACTGATGCTTTGCCCACGGTTTAAACCGTGGGTTATAATAAAAGATGCAATAAAACTCCATCAGATTTCCGAAAGCACATAACTTGTACTCCTACCCCCTGCAGCTTCTTTCAATAATATTCCCGATTGCAAAAGCTCATTGATGTCCCTGATCGCAGTATCCGAAGAACATTTAGCAATTTTCGCCCATTTGGAAGAAGTAAGTTTTCCTTCGAATCCATCCAGTAATTTATTCAGCATTAATTTTTGACGACTATTGAGATGAGCAGTTGAATACTTCTCCCAAAACTTTGCTTTTTTTATAACAATGGAAAGTGTTTCTTCCGTCGCATCTATAGCTTTAGCCAAACAAGTAAGAAACCATTCCAGCCACGCTGTAATATCAAGTGTCCCTTTTTGTGTTTTTTCGAGTATATCATAATAAGCATTCCGGTCCTTTCTTATCTGTGTGGACATGCTA
Source organism: uncultured Bacteroidota bacterium (assembly GCA_946479615.1). The sequence goes on from CAMLGR010000200.1 coordinate 5,996, forward strand.
TAAAATCGTTGCCGACTGTTATCAGAACGCGCAAGCTGCATATCGGTAATTGCACGGGCCATCCTGCCATTGCCATCACTGAAAGGGTGAATAGTTACAAACCACAAATGTGCTATCGCTGCTTTTAATACAGGATCTATTTTCCTTCCGGCATTGAACCAATCCAAAAACTTTTTCATTTCTGTATCAAGCACAGCGGAATCAGGTGCTTCATAGTGAACACTTTCACGACCCATTGGTCCGGACACTACCTGCATAGGTGCATTTTTAGGATTATTCCGCCATGCACCCACAACGATTTTATACATCCCGCTTCGTCCTGTTGGAAAAAGAGACGAGTGCCAACTAAATAGCCGGTCATCGGTAAGTGTCTCTTTATAATTCTGTGTTGCATCCAGCATCATTTCTACAACGCCTTCAACGTTTCGGTCAGAAGGAATAAGTCCGGCGATATCCATACCGAGGCGCCTGGCGATTGAAGAACGAACCTGTTCCGGGTTAAGAATTTCACCTTCGATCTCACTCGATTTTAAAACATCCAATGTCAGGGTTTGTAAGGTGGCTTCTGCCTGCAGATGAAAACCTAAACTTTCCATTTGCCCGGAGAGCCGCCCCTGGCGATGCCGGGTATCGGCTAACAAACTGGTTAGCTTTTCCCGATCCCATTTAAACTCAGGCCATCTTTTAAGTTCATGAATATACATTGCCATTCGCCGCACTCTTTGCGGTGAATATAACATTTATTTGCCGCACGATCAAGTTATCCGCCGCAAAATCTACGGCGAATAACCACTCTAATCACCGCACATTTTCACAACCAATTGAAAATCAATTCAACCCTTGATTCCTCCAACTTCCCTGGGCCAATTAGCCAAATTAATCGGCTTATGAATTATAAAATTGAAATCCTGCCATCTTAGAGCAAACCAGTTAGCCTAATTTCATAGTTCTTTT
>CAMLGR010000201.1 GCA_946479615.1 uncultured Bacteroidota bacterium
AAGGTACAAAATATGCGAGCCGTCATTCAAAGAGTAAGCCGGGCCAGTGTTACGATCGATCAGCAATTGCATGCAGGGATCGGTCAGGGGCTGCTGGTACTCATGGGTATCGAAGATGCCGATACCGATGAGGACATTCAATGGCTCAGCGGCAAGATCGTGAACCTGCGCATTTTTAATGATGCCGAAGGAGTGATGAACGAATCGGTAAAAGACAAGCAGGGGGAAATATTATTGGTGAGCCAGTTTACCCTGCATGCCGCGACTAAAAAGGGCAACCGGCCTTCTTATATCAGGGCAAGTAAACCGGATATTGCGGTTCCTCTCTACGAGAAAATGATAAAACAGCTCTCGGCCGACCTGGGAAAACCTGTTTACACAGGTTCTTTTGGAGCCGATATGAAAGTGGAATTGCTGAATGATGGCCCGGTGACGATTGTCATTGATACCAAGAGCAAAGAATAAATGTAAAATGTAGAATATAAAATGCAAAAGGGGTATCCTATTATCGGTCACCCCTTTTACATTTTATATTTTGCGGTTTTATATTTTACATTTCCTTTCTCATTCCTTATTTCTCTGTTTATTATTTCTTATTCCTACTGCACCCCTATCTTCTCCGTAAACCGCTGCTCATTGGTCAGTTCCAGCATCAGGAAAAATATCTTTTCATTCATAGCCAGTGTAAAACTGAAGGAAGGTGCATTGATCTCTTTTTGTTCAATGACCCGGTGACCGCTGGCGGTCCATACCATTACACTTTTTATGTCTTTGGAGCTTTTAACAGTGATCTGCTTACCGGATGTGAGAATACGGTAAGGCTTGCTGCTTTCTTTTTTGAAAGGATCATTGCCAGCCTGTGCGTTTGTAAAAAGGAATAAACCCAGTAACAAACCAATAGTTCCGATCTTACGAATAATTGCCAATATCATCTGGTACTTTAATTTTTTAAAGGAATTGGTGGTGTTTTTCAATGGATCAGGATCGTTTTCATCTCAGCTTTGCGGCACGGGAGGTTCTAAACGGCAAGAATCATGCTATATTGCAAAAACAATCAAAAAACTTTGTTATGACTATTCAGAATGCGCAACAGCAGGTAGATGAATGGATCAAAACCGTAGGTGTCCGCTATTTCAGCGAGCTAACAAACATGACCATACTCATGGAAGAAGTAGGAGAGCTGGCACGTATCATGTCGCGTACCTATGGCGATCAGTCATTCAAAGAAACCGACAAAGGCAGGGATCTGGGTGATGAAATGGCCGATGTATTATGGGTGTTGATCTGCCTGGCTAACCAAACCAATGTAAATCTTACCGAAGCGCTGGAAAGGAATTTTATCAAAAAGAATATACGCGACGGGGACAGGCACCGGAACAATGATAAACTGTAGACGAATGCAGCCGCCGGCCCGAAATCTGGCATTATTTTTTTCATAAATACCTGCTATGTCATTAAAAAAGCTATGGAATATCATCAGGATGTCGTTCTCCGACTTCTTTTCGGACAGGATCCTGAAGCTGAGTGCGGCATTGGCCTATTATACTATTTTCTCATTGCCTGGTCTACTGATCATTATTATTTGGGTGAGCGATATATTTTACGGCCACCAGGCTGTGGAAGGAAAGGTCTATGGACAAATCGCATCGCTGGTAGGGGCTGATGCAGCCGCACAGATCCAGCAAACGATCCGCAACGCAGCTTTATCAGGTGAAAGTAAAGTGGCGACTATCGTGGGACTGGTCACGCTGATCATTGGCGCCACCAGTGTATTTGGTGAAATACAGGATTCGATCAACCTGATCTGGAAACTGAAATCAAAACCAAAAAGAGGCCGGGGCTGGCTCAAGATGATCATCAACCGCCTGCTTTCTTTTTCGATTGTTGTCTCACTTGGATTTTTGTTATTGGTATCGCTGGTCATGAACAGCCTGATGGATATTTTTATCGACCGGTTGACCCATGTATTCCCGCATACCGAAGTGATCGCAGCCTATATCTTTAACCTGATCCTGAATTTCCTGATCACTTCGCTGTTGTTTGGTTTGATATTTAAGGTGCTGCCGGATGCACGTATCAAATGGAAAAATGTGCGGGCCGGGGCCTTCACCACCGCCATCCTTTTTATGGCAGGTAAATTCCTGATCGGTTTTTATCTCGGCCAGACAAGAATGTCGTCGGCATATGGGGCAGCAGGTTCTATTATCGTAGTGTTGTTATGGGTGTATTATTCGGCGATCATCCTTTATTTCGGTGCCGTATTTACCCGGGCTTATGCGATGCAAACGGGTTCGCATATTTATCCCAACAACTATGCAGTATGGGTGGAACAGGTAGAAGTGGAAACGCAGCAATCGTTGCAAAAACAACCGGAAACAAAAACGGTCATCGAGGGCAAGCAACAGGAGAAAAGAGAGTAACCTCATACATATAAACTACTAAGTAGACGTATCCGTAATAGCAGGAAACTTTCCAATTTAAGGGTATTCGTAGTGCGTACTTCATAGTTCGTACTTTATCTTTGCCACATGGCAAACGATCAGCATAAATTCCAGGCAATAATTTCCCATTGCAAAGAGTATGGGTTCATTTTTCCCAGCAGCGAAATTTACGATGGACTGCAGGCAGTCTACGATTATGGACAATGGGGTAGTGAATTAAAGAAAAATATTAAGGATTACTGGTGGAAAAGCATGACCCAACTGCAGGAGAATATCGTAGGTATCGATGCTGCTATTTTCATGCACCCAACCACCTGGAAAGCATCCGGTCACGTAGACAATTTCAATGACCCGATGATCGATAATAAGGATAGTAAAAAACGCTACCGTGTAGATCATCTCATCGAGGCTCACGCCGACCAGATGACGCAGGACGGCCGTATCGATGAATCTAACGCGCTGATAGAACAGATGGAGCAATTGCTGGCTAAAGACGATTTTGCCGGGTTAAAAAAACTCATCGAAACGTTTAATATTAAATGCAGCATCAGTGGCACTGCTAACTGGACCGATGTGCGCCAGTTCAACCTGATGTTCTCCACCGAATTTGGTTCCACCGCAGCAGAAGGGGAAGAGGATAATAAAATTTACCTGCGTCCCGAAACAGCACAGGGCATCTTCGTGAATTTCTTAAATGTGCAAAAGACCGGACGGATGAAAATTCCGTTTGGTATTGCACAGATCGGTAAAGCATTCCGTAACGAGATCGTGGCGCGGCAATTCATTTTCCGTATGCGGGAATTTGAACAAATGGAAATGCAGTTCTTCATTCGCCCCGGCACACAAAAAGAATGGTATGAGCATTGGAAACAGGAGCGTTTGAAATGGCACCTTAGCCTGGGAACAGCAGTTGATAAATACCGTTTTCATGATCATATCAAACTGGCGCACTATGCGGATGCTGCCTGTGATATCGAATTCGAATTCCCGATCGGTTTCAAAGAAGTGGAAGGCATTCACAGCCGTACAGACTTTGATCTTAAGAACCACCAGGAATTCAGTAAGAAGAAAATGCAGTATTTCGATAATGATGTGGATGAAAAAACGGGAAAACCTTACGGGAATTATATCCCTTATGTGATAGAAACTTCTATAGGGTTGGATAGAATGTTCCTGCTGGTATTGAGTAATGCTTATGAAGAGCAGGACCTGAGTACTGCAGATAAACAGGATAGCAGGGTAGTGTTGAAATTTCCTCCCAAATTGGCACCGGTCAAACTGGCTGTTTTTCCATTACTTAAAAAAGATGGATTGCCCGAGATCGCCCGCTCGATTGTCGATTCCTGCAAATCTTCGTTCCGTTGTTTTTATGAAGAAAAAGATGCGATCGGGAAACGGTACCGTCGCCAGGATGCGATCGGAACGCCTTTTTGTGTGACCATCGATCACCAGACCAAAGAGGATAATACGGTTACGATCCGTTACCGCGATTCGATGGAACAGGAACGGGTGCCGATCGATAAACTGAAAGAACTGGTACTGGAAAAAATCAATTAGATCTATGTGAAATCTGTGTTCCTATATGCCTATGTGATGAGATTACGCCAGTCGGCTTTTTTACCACATAGACATATAGGAACACAGATTTCACATAGAAGTATGCTATACTCCGAATTGTTGCAGATGATGATCCAGATGTTTCCAGGTGCCCTTGCTCCATTGTTCTTTCGTCAGCCTGCCAAATAAAGGATGCGGTGAATCGATCAAATTTTCTTCTTTAAAACTGTTGACCATTTCAAGCAGTTGCTTTTTTTCTTTTTCAAAATCCCTGTCGCCTTTTATAACAAACGTTTTATGAGTAGGGAGATCGCGTTTGAAGGGCTTATCGTTGTACAATAATTTTTTTATCAATGGACCGATCGTATACCCCAGGAAATTCCTTGACAATTTATGTTTGCCAATTCCTACACCCAGCGGCATTTGCAGGTGTGCCATCATTTGCGAGACAGTCATTTTTCCCCATTGCCGTTGCGATTCAGGCGTCAATTTATGAATGCGGGTAATGATCTCATCTTTTACCCCCGCATCGAAAAGATTTTTTACTTCCATGATAATTTTTTATCCATATAATTCCTGGTGAATGGATTTCCGGTCATATCCCAATGTCTGGATACGTTGCTTGGCCTCATCGATCATATTTTTCCAGCCGCATAAAAAGAAACTGGCAGGCTGCTGCTGGCAGCACAATTGTTCATATAATGTATGTACATAGCCTTTTTTTCCTTCCCATTCTTCGCGGGAAAGTGTTGGCAGGTAATGAAAACCCGGCAAATCTTTCTCAAGTTGTGTCAGTTCATCAAAATATAAAAGATCTTTTTGTGTACGGCAACCAAAAAGAATGAAGATGTCCTTATGCGGTGTATTATGCAATTTTATATGTTGCGCCATGCTACGGAAAGGTGCAATACCGGTCCCGGTGCAGATCAGGAAAAGATCTTTCTGCAGATTTTCTTCATGAAGGGTGAATACGCCCTGTGCACCGCGGAATGGAATTTCAGTACCTACTACAGCATTATCAAACAGCCAGGTGGTGCCGGCGCCATTTTCGAGTAAGACGATTACCAGTTCAAAAGTATTGGTGCCATCGGGCCAGCTGGCAATGGAATAGCTGCGCCATCTTCTGTTGGGCTTTTCGTGAATGGGAAGGTCAAGTGTTACAAACTGTCCGGGTTCGAAATCGAAACGTTCCAGTTCCGGAACTTCAAACCAGTATCTTCTTGTATTGTAGGTTTCGTTTTCGATACGGGTGATCCTTCCGGTTCGCCATGGTTGAACAGCCATTACAGTGATTTTTTAAAAAATTTCAAAATGGTGACACAATCGTTATTCGGGTAAACAAGTCTCTAATATACTGAAATGTTTTATCCACAAAAAAATTGGTTGGCATAGTAGTTGGGTTTCTAAGGGCAGAAGCCTCTTTTTCCGCTTTATCGGGGAATGGATCTATTTTCAAAACTCAAAAATCTTGTTATGAAAAAGAGATTATTTTCTTATGTTCTGATAGCAGCAACGGCAGGTACCTTATTTGGGTTTGCCCATATACAAACAGGCGTTACCGGGAAGGTATCGCCATCTGAAGGTGCGGAATCTGTATGGGCGATCAGCGGAACGGATTCGTTAAGAGGAAATTTAAATGCCGGTAATTTTTCCTTTACCGTCAAACCGGGTACCTATAAAATACTGGTGGATGCAAAGGATCCTTATAAAGATACTTTTATTGAAAATGTAGAAGTAAAAGAAGGTGTGCCGGTAGATGTAGGCGAGATCGTTCTTAAGAAATAAAATTTACTATAAATACTCACAAGTAATTACCAGGGTTACGGTTTTACAAAGGGCTGGTGATACACATAAAAAAACCGTTATAGCAGTAATGTTATAACGGTTTTTTAGTTGACGGAATTTTTATTGAATGATGATCACTTTCTGAATATACATTTTCTTGTCATGTACGATCTGCAGATAATATACACCCGGGGCAATTTTACCAGGTACAATTGTCTTGTTAAGTTTACCAATAAAGCCAGGTATTTGTGAATGATAAACCTGTTGTCCCGATGTGCTGACCAACAGGATATCAAGATCGGATTTTGTTCTCACCTCGAATTTAACATCGAATTGACCTCTTGCCGGAACCGGTGATACTACGAGGCCGATCTGTGCCGGATCTACATTCGGAACAGCAGTAACGGTGAATGCAGTGGCTGCAGAAGTTAATGTGCAGCCTGTTGTAGTTACAGTAACGGCATAGTTACCTGATTGGGTGGCCGTGTAAGTATTCGAGGTCGCACCAGGGATTGGTGTGCCATCGAGCAACCATTGGTTACCTGTAGCAGCGCTGCTGGTAAATACATTTCCTGCAAGACTGATCGTTGGTGCTGTTACTGTTGTTGGTACAATCGATACACGGTTGGATGCGCAACTATTGATCTTCACCGTAGCATTATAGAAGAAATAATAGAATTTCTGGAAATATTGCGGATCGGGCGTAGGAGCGGGATCGATCGCACTATTACCGGTGAGTGAAAGAACACCAGGAATCGTATAAGGATATGGATAGGAAGCGACAGGAATATTATTATTCCGGTAAATAGAAGCCCCGTTCTGGCACTGTATGACAACATAATAATTAGCTGCTTCAGGGAAATCAAGACCCAGATAATAGATTGCTCCCACATCAGCCGGATTATTGCTGTTTGCACCAAGTACTGGTGGCGTAGGAGCTGTAGCATACACATCGATTGTTTTGCTGCTGATAGGAAAATAAGTATAGGACCCATCGGCATTCTCGCTTACAATCTGTCTTACCAGGAACGTAATTTTTCCGGAATTGCCGATATATAGCCTGGCTGTTTCTATGC
>CAMLGR010000202.1 GCA_946479615.1 uncultured Bacteroidota bacterium
TACCTTGATCGGGAAACAAAAAGGCGTCAGCCGTTCGGGGAAAGTAAGGATGATAGCTGAATTCTGTATGCGATAAAGCATATCGCGCAGCCGGGTTTCTTCCATCTGCTGGTCCAGCACTTCCTGGTAGGCTTGCCGGAGCAGCACATTGTTGGGTTCATACTCGCTGAACACATTAAATAACAAGGAAGCCGATGCCTGCAAATGCCTTGCTTTTTTTTGTTCGCCGGGAAAGCCCTGGAAGATCAATCCCCCGATCACCGAAATATCGCGGAACTTACGCCGCGCCATTTCCGTCGAATTGACACTGCGCTGGATATCGGTCAATAAATTATCGGCCGTGAACAATTCATAAACATTACTATCATCTACCGGGATGGGCTGATCACTTAACAATTCGAATCCATAATCATTCATGGCAAAGGAAAAGGTAATGGGTCGTATCCGGCTGATGCGGAAAGCCAGGATAGCCGCCATCGCTTCATGCACCAATCTTCCTTCAAACGGGTAGACGAATAAATGAAACCCGTCCTTTGTTTCGATCTGTTCGATCAGCAATTCATTTTGTTTGGGAACATGCGACAATTTTTCCTGCAATGCAAAAAGCGGTTCCAGTATTTCGAGTTCGATCTCTGCCGGCTGATCTTTTTGTTTTCGTGAAAATGATTTCCGGTCAAAAGTTTCCCGCAGTTTTCGCCCCAGGTTGGCGGATAAAGGCATACGACCACCCTGCCAACTGGGAACGATCGACTTTTTCGAATTACTTTTTCTTACAAAAGCGGTCATGTCCTTGATCATGACGAACTCGAGATTTCTTCCTGCGAGTGTAAATACATCGCCTGGTTGCAGGCGCGAGATGAACCATTCTTCTATGACCCCTATATATCCGCCGCTGATGAATTTTACTTTCATCATCGATTCGCTTACAATGGTGCCGATATGCAGGCGGTGCCGCATGGCGAGCCGACGGCTCCTGATCTTATACAAACCATCTTCGACTTCTACTTTTTTATATTCATCATATTGCTGCAAGGCATTGCCACCGGATGCGATAAAATAAAGCAGTTGCTCCCATTCCTCCCGTCCCAATTCTTTATAACAATAAGTGTTGATCAATTCCTGGTAAATTTCCTCAGGGCGGAAACCATCTCCTACCGCCAGTGTGTTCAGGTATTGGATCAGTACATCATAACACAATAACATCGGTGGACGGCTTTCGATGATCTTTTCCCGGATCGCTTGTTTCAACGCCGCAGCTTCTGCAAGTTCGAGAGAATGGGTGGGCAGAAAGAATATTTTACTTACCGCATCAGGACTATGACCGCTTCTGCCTGCCCGTTGCAGGAAACGGGCGACGCCTTTTGGCGATCCTACCTGTATAACGGTTTCTACCGGGCGAAAATCTACTCCGAGATCAAGACTGGCTGTACAGACAACTGCTTTAAGATTACCCGAATGCAGGTTTTCTTCTACCCAGGTGCGGAGTTCCATATCGATCGAACCGTGATGCAGTGCAATAGAACCGGCAAGATCGGGACAGATATCGAGCAGGGTCTGGTACCATCGCTCGCTCATTCCTCTTGTATTGATAAAGATCAGCGTAGTACGGCTTTGCTGAATGATCGGGATGACTTTATGTGCGAGTTTGATGCCGAGGTGACCGGCCCAGGGATATTTTTCAATCTCATCGGGCAATACAGATTCTATTTCTATTGCCTTATCCATATTTGCTTTCACAATAACTCCTTCTTTCTGAAGCGGCGTTAATAACACCTGCCTGGCTTCATCAAGATTACCTACCGTAGCAGAGATACCCCATACCTGTGGCTTTGAAGAACCGGCAGCCTGGCAATTTACAATTCTTGATATCGCCAGTTCTACCTGTACACCGCGTTTGCTTCCCAGCAATTCATGCCATTCATCAACCGCAATTATTTTCAGCGTTTTGAAAACATCTGTATATTCTTTCTGTGCTAATAATAGATGAAGGCTTTCCGGGGTGATGATCAGTACTTCAGGCATCTGTCGTTTTTGCCTTGCTCTTTCCGGCATATCCGTATCGCCGTTGCGGATGCCGATCCGCCATTGCATATCCAGTTCACCGATCACTTCTTCCATGGCGCGACCGATATCTTTGGCCAGTGCGCGCAACGGGGTGATCCATAGTAACTGTAACCCGTTTTTCTTTTTTGTTTGATAATCTTTCGGATGAGCATTGATAAAATCGATAAGTGCGCCCAGGTAAACGGAGAATGTTTTACCACAACCTGTTGGTGCATTGACAAGGCCGCTATTGCGATCGGCAATATGTTGCCAGGCTTGCTGCTGAAATGCAAATGGTTTCCTGTCCCATTTGGCCAGCCATTCTGTAATTACTTTATATCCTCTGGTTGTGTCTAACTTTTTATACATCACTATCCTCTACATCAAAGTAACTTTTAAACTCTTTAATAATGTTGGGTATCTCTACAACAAAAATCTGGCAAATAAGCTCATAATCCAACAACTCAATGATGTGATACAAGATCTCTGAATCTTATAATAGCTTTTACATCGAGATAAACAGATGATTCGAAAAAACGGGAATTCTTCTTTTGTATTTTTTTACAATTCTCACCAATAGCCTGAAGACGGGTAATAAGAGAATCATACAAGAGTTCATTCTCTTCCGACGCTATAAAATCACCCGGAGCTTTTATGTTATGCATTCTTGAATGAATAACACGTGCATGTTCCAGTATTAGTAGCGCCCTTTCTTTAATAATCTGATCAGGCATATAAGACTTCCTTTTCTATCGAATGCAGGAATGGCTTTCTCAGATGTGGTCCCACACGAATTAGATCGACCTTTTTCTTTAGATCATTTTCCAGCAAAGTGAGAATTTCAACCATGCTATTATAATCGGGAGAATTGAGTTCTACCAATATATCAATATCACTATCGTTGACAGCTGTATTTTTAGCATAACTCCCGAACAGGCCAATACTTATCACTCCAAGCTCCTTTTGGAAATAGGGCTTGTGTGTTCTTAATATATCAAGTATGTTATTGCTGGTCAACATAATTCAAATTTAATCAAACTAATCGACAATTCACTTCCCGTAAATCTCCAGCATTTTTTTCAAATCATCGATAGTATTGATCTCGTCCGGTTTTTTATCCTGCCGCCAGCGGCTGATCCTGGGAAACCGGAGCGCAACGCCCGACTTATGGCGGTTACTGGCAGCTATCCCTTCAAAAGCAATCTCGAAAACAAGCTCCGGTTTTACCGTTCTGACCGGCCCGAATTTCTCCATCGAATTTCTTTTTACAAAAGCATCCACTTGCGCAAATTCCTTATCGGTCAACCCTGAATAGGCTTTGGTAAACGTGACCAGTTTATCGCCATCCTTTACGGCAAATGTAAAATCCGTATAGAGATTACTGCGCCGGCCACTTCCTTTCTGCGCATAGATCATGACCGCATCGATGACCAGCGGATCAATCTTCCATTTCCACCAATCACCTCTTTTACGGCCGGTCTGGTAAACAGAATTTTTCTTTTTCAGCATCAACCCTTCTGCGCCATGATCCCGTGAACCAGAACGAATAGCCGCCAATGTATTCCAATCGGAGAATTCTACTATCTCAGACAAACGCAAGGCTGGATGAGCAGCTTTCGTTACAATTTCTTCCAGCCGTTTACGCCGATCGGCAAGAGGGATATTGCGCCAGTCTTCATAATTATATTCCAGCAGATCATAACTGAAAAAATTGATCGGCGCTTCCTGCAATTGTTTTTTGGTAATATTCTTCCGGCCGATCCTGGTTTGCAGAATAGCAAATGGCAATGGCTTACCTTCTACAGCCGGTATGATCTCGCCATCGAGTACTACTCCATCAGGTAACAATTCTCTCAATACATTATACTCAGGAAATTTTTCTGTCAGTAATTCCTCTCCCCTGCTCCATACAAATAATTCGTTGTTCCGTTTGATCAATTGTCCACGGATACCATCCCATTTCCATTCCGCCTGCCATTCTCCGGGAATGCCCAGTGATGCAGGCTCGTCTTCCAATGCATAAGCAAGATAAAATGGATAAGGCTTGGAAAAATCCGTGGTGATTGCATCAGCGCTCAGCAATTCTTCAAAACTGATAGAAGCAGGATCCCAGTTACCACTGATCCGGTGAGCAATCACACTCGGCTCCAGGCTGACCGTTTTCGCCAATGCATTCACCATTAATTTTTGTGATACTCCGATCCGGAAAGCTCCTGATAATAATTTATTAAATACAAACCGTTCAGTAGCTGATGGAAACTCCAGCCATGATTTGATCATGAATGCTTTCTTTTCTTCTTCGGTCGCTTTTTCCAATGCCTGGAATTGTTCTACATAATAATGCAACGGTTTTGGCTCCGCATTTTTAATAGTCAATGAATCGGGGATCAATAAAGCTACTGTTTCGGATAAATCGCCTACGGTATGATAGGATTCTTCAAATAACCATAAAGGCAGGTTGACCAGTTCCGCACACCATTGCTGAATCAATGAAGAACTGATGGTACGTTTGGGACGACGGCCACTGAATAATGCAATGACCCAAACTTTGTCTTTGTCATTGGCAGCAGCAAAATATTCTGACAAGGCTTTGAGCTTGTCATTGGTCTTTGTAGAAGTACCCAATGTATATACCAATGCTGCGAATTGTTTCATATCCTGCTTATGCCTATGTGTGTATTCCTATGTATTTATGTGCCCATGTAGTGAATCTACGCCAGTCAGCTTTTTTACCACACAGGCACATAGATACATAGGAATATACACATAGGTCATTCTTCTTTTATTGTAACAGTATCTTCTTCTTCAATACCATATTCTGTTTTCACTTCTCCCGCTTCTATCCCATTCTCATTCAGATACCTGCTGAAAGCTGCCTGGAAACCGTGTGTGACATATACTTTTTTTGCTTCGGTGGCTTTGATCGCCTGCAACAAACCATTCCAGTCTGCATGATCGCTTAATGCAAATCCCGCATCGGCATTTCTTCTTCGCACATTTCCTCTTACCTGCATCCAACCACTGCAAACACCTACGCTATAAGGGCTGAATCGTTTCATCCAGGGAGTACCATCGGCGCTACCTGGTGCAATGATCACATTTCCTTTAAATGTTTCTCTCGACATATCCGGTTGCACCCGTTGAATAGCCGGCAATTTAATACCTGCATTTACAAGCGCCTGGTGTACATTATATACAGCACCATGCAGAAATATTGGTAATCCTGTAGCTTCAATGCACGGAAGCAGCCGCTGTGCTTTACCCAAACTATACGCCATCAGTACCGATGTTTTGCCGGCTTCATGATTTTGCAAGATCCAGTTTTGTATATTGGTAAATATCTCTTCCTGCGGCTTCCAGTTATAAATGGGAAGCCCGAAAGTAGATTCCGTTATAAACACATCGCATCTGACCGGCTCAAAAGCGCCGCTGATACCATCATTCTCTGTTTTATAATCACCGCTTACCACCCATACTTCTCCCTGGTACTCTACCCGCACCTGCGATGATCCAATAATATGACCGGCCGGGTGAAGGGAAACTTTTACCCCATTTATATGTACCGGTTCATTCCAATCGATCGCTTCATAAGCACCTTCCCCCAATCTTAATTGCAACAAAGGTTTGGTAAGATGATGGCATAAATAGGACTGGCTGCCCCAGCGCGCATGATCGCTGTGCGCATGGGTGATAATGGCTTTCTCCACCGGTTTCCAGGGATCGATATAGAAATTCCCTGCCGCACAGTAAAGCCCTTTATTAGTGAATTGAATCAGCAAAACGGTTTATTGTAATGATAAATAAGGATGTATTCGTGTATGATTATAACAGGATCTAAGGCAAATGGTTTGCCATAAAACAGGGGATTCAGGGATGGTCAGAACCGTATGGAGAAATGCCGCTTTTCCATAAATTCTTCCCGGAAAAAGATGATCCCGATAAAGAAAAGATCGATACTGCAGCGAACGCTTTCATGCGACCTGATAGTTTCCCAGGCCTGTTCCATTTCCCTGCTCCAATGGATATCGTCGAAAATAAGAATGGAAGAAGATGTTATTTTGGGTAGCAACTCCTGAAAATATCTTTCCGTGGGCTCCTGCCGGTGATTGCCATCGACAAAAACAAAATCGACAGCAGAAAGCTGTGACAATAAACCGGGTAAAGTTTGGTCAAAATTCCCTGTTATAAGTTCAGGTGATAGTCCCAGCTTCATAAAATTCTCTTGCGCTGCTGCTGCAATCGCCGGCGATCCTTCCATAGTGATGAAATGCCCAGCGGGACGGGCCAGGGAAAGATAAGAACTGGTAATACCCAGCGAAGTTCCCAATTCAATTATGGATGCTGGCTTATAATACTGCACCATCCTGTACAATAACTGCCCATATTTTCCAGGTTTTGAAGCATTCTTTGCAATCGAAGCAATAGTTCGTTCAGTTGATTTATCGACCGTAGAACCAGCGCCAAAGTCCTGCACGGTAATGACCTGGTTATTTTTCAAAAGTTCCTGCCGAAGGTTTTCTACTTTATCATAAGCCGGGTATTGCTTCCTATCGTTCAGCACCTTTATAATGAAATCAAACACAAAAGGCGAATGCATTCCATGACCCTTGCTATTGGAAGCAGTGAGGTAATAAGCCAGGTATTTAAAAGCCAGTTGGGTGGGTGAAAACAAGTGTTAGATGTTAGGTTGAAATGAAAATTGAAACCGTTTATTGTTCATTGCCGAAAAATATTTA